>CAXTVG010000060.1:0-9401 GCA_964247505.1 uncultured Acidobacteriaceae bacterium | reverse complement strand
GGCGACGACAGAGTGTCGCCGGTCTTGATGTCCTTCAAACCCACGCAGGCGCAGATGTCACCCGAGTAAATCTCGGTGATGTCCTCACGCTTATTGGCGTGCATCTTGACCAACCTTCCCACGCGCTCGGTCTTCCCTGTGCGCGGGTTCAGGATGGTGTCGCCGGTTTTCAAGACTCCCGAGTAAACCCGGATAAACCCGAGCTTGCCGAATGGGTCGTTAATAAGTTTGAACGCCAATGCAGAGAGAGGCGCCGCATCGGTACACTCGCGCGTCAATACATGCGCAGTGTCGTGCGGGTCGATACCCTCGACTGGCGGGAGATCGACTGGGCTGGGCAGGTAGTCAACCACCGCGTCGAGCAGCGTTTGCACGCCCTTGTTCTTGAAAGACGACCCGGCCAGCACCGGGAACACATGCATCCCGATGGTCGCCTTGCGCAGCGAAGCCTTGAGCTCAGCCGCGGTCGGGGTCTCGCCCTCAAGAAACTTGTGCAGCATGTCGTCGTCGTACTCGGCAACCGTTTCGATCAACTGCATCCGGAATGCTTCGGCCTTCTTGACCAGGTCAGCCGGAATCTCCTCGACCGAGTACTTCGCGCCCATGGTCTCGTCGTGCCACAGAATCGCGCGCATCTCGACCAGGTCGACGACGCCCGCGAACTTGGCTTCCGCGCCGATTGGAATCTGAATCGCCACCGGACGCGCGCCCAGCCGCTTGCGGATGGTCTCGATGACATACTCGAAATCCGCCCCGGCCTTGTCCATCTTGTTCACAAAGCAGATCCGCGGGACCTTATATTTGTCACCCTGCCGCCACACCGTTTCCGACTGAGGCTGCACACCCGACACCGAGTCGAACAGCGCGACAGCGCCGTCCAGCACGCGCAGCGAACGCTCCACCTCAGCGGTAAAGTCCACGTGGCCGGGCGTATCGATGATGTTGATCCGGATGTTGTTCCACATGCAGGTCGTCGCGGCGGAGGTGATCGTAATTCCCCGCTCCTGCTCCTGTTCCATGTAGTCCATCGTAGCGGTGCCTTCGTGCACTTCACCGATCCGGTGGGTGATGCCGGTGTAAAACAAAATGCGCTCGGTCGTCGTGGTCTTCCCGGCGTCGATGTGCGCCATAATTCCGATGTTCCGGCAACGATTGAGCGGTACTTGGCGTGGCATACGTGTCTCTCTTTGGCTCCCGCGCCTCAGGCGCGGTGGTTATGCTTCAGTTACCAGCGGTAGTGCGCGAACGCCTTGTTCGCTTCCGCCATCCGGTGGACATCTTCCTTTTTCTTCATCGCAGCCCCGCGTCCGTTTGCCGCGTCAAGCAGCTCATTCGTGAGCTTGTCGACCATGCCCTTTTCGCCCCGGGCCCGGCCGTAACCCACCAGCCAGCGGATCGCAAGCGATGTCCGGCGCTCCGGGTTCACTTCGATCGGCACCTGGTAGTTTGCGCCGCCGACACGCCGGCTCTTGACCTCAAGTAGCGGCTTCACGTTCTCAACCGCTTTCTTGAAAAGCTTGAGGGCTTCGTCGCCACCCTTCTGCTCCAGGTTAGTCATGGCGGTGTAGAAGATCCCCTGCGCGGTCGACTTCTTGCCGCCCCACATCATCGAGTTCACGAACTTGGTCACCAGCGTTGACTGGTAGACCGGGTCCGGCGCAACTTCCCGCTTGGCGATATGACCTTTTCTCGGCATCGTCCTGATCCTTTACTTTTTCTTGCCCGTGGTTGCGGCCGCGCCGCCCTTGGCACGCTTCGCACCATATTTCGACCGCGACTGCTTGCGGTTCGCCACGCCCACCGAATCGAGCGTCCCACGCACGACGTGATAGCGCACACCCGGCAGATCTTTCACGCGACCGCCGCGAATCAGCACAATCGAGTGCTCCTGAAGATTGTGCCCGATTCCAGGAATATAGGTCGTGACTTCAATGCCGTTGGTCAGCCGGACGCGCGCCACCTTGCGCAATGCCGAGTTCGGCTTCTTCGGCGTTTGCGTGTACACGCGGGTGCACACGCCCCGGCGCTGCGGCGAACCCTGCAGCGCAGGTGAAGCCGTCTTATACCGCGGCGCTGTGCGCCCCTTGCGAACCAGCTGACTAAATGTAGGCAAACCACTACTCCTTCAAAACGCAACGCAAGCAGGACCGCTTTAGGCGGAATCGCTTGCTTTCCGGACGGTAAGCCGCCCAGCTTCAATTCCCGGGAACCCTCCCCGGTTCACAACGAAACCCTTGGTAAGAACTCCGACGGTGATCGGGCGTCCCAGCCGCGCCACAAAGCGCAAAGCGGAAGCTCCATTCCGTTTCGGAAATCCTGGGTCCGCATAGCTCGTCAAGGTGACGAGTGTCGCAGACACCTATGAAAGCCGCCCAGCGGCCCTGGAAACAAAAACTCAGCCCGCAATCCGGCCAGGCGTTCCAGGCAAAGCACGATACATACGCTCGAGACTGCTGCGCTGCACCGCAGAACCTTCTTAGAGTAGCAAGGGTAAACGCTGCCGTCAACAATGACCGGGAATCGCGCTGAGAAAGCACCAAGCCGCCTCCATAGGATACTGCGCTTGCGGGGGCGCAGGAAGCCTCAGCAGCGCCTCAAAGCCTTCTGCGTTTTGTGGCAGGCGCTGTTACGATCAGACCCATGCGATCTCCCTCGCTCGCCCTGCTTGCTGCCCTCGTTTCCTTCGCCGCGGTTGCGCAACAGCCTTCTTCCTCAACCGCCGCCCTGCTCACGCAATTGCGATCGACCAAGCATGTGGGCGATGTGGCACTTTCGCCGGACGGCAAGCTTGTTGCCATGGACCTTGCTGGAACCCTGACGCTCGCGCCCGTGGGTGAGCCGGGCGCGGGGCGCGCTGTCGCAGTTTGCACGGCGGCCAAGGCGAGTATATCCGGGCTGAGCTGGTCGCCGGACAACAAGAGCCTGGCAGTGCTGGCCGACTGCGGCGGGGCCACGCAGGTGGTGCTCACGGGATCCGAAGCGGGCGCGAAGCCGCGTGTGCTCACAACCCTCCACGGCTTCGCGAAGGGGCTGGAGTACGCACCGGACGGCCACTCGCTTGCGCTGCTCTACGTGGAAGGTGCGACCCGGCCCTCGGGCGCGCTGGCTGCGATGAAACCGCCGTCAGGGGTTATCGGAGTGGAAGGGTTGGAGGTGCAGCGTGTAGCCTCCATCGACGCGGTATCCGGGCAGATAAAGCAGATTACCCCGCCGGGGCTGCACGCGTATGAGTTTTCTTTCTCGCCCGACGCGAAGCAAATCGCCTTTGTAGCCGCCGCGCCCCCGGGCGAGAACAACTGGTGGATCGCGAAGCTGTACACGCAGCCGACCGCGGGCGGCGCGGACCCCAAGGTAGTTCTGGACCCAAACACGGTTGCCGGCCCGCTCCATGGGCTGCAAATCGCCGTGCCCCGCTGGTCGCCGGATGGGACAAAACTTGCCCTGATCGGCGGCCTTATGAGTGACCAGGGCGCAACCGGAGGCGACCTATACCTGCTGCCCGCCGACGGCTCCGGCGCGCCAGTGGATTGGACACCGGACGCGCGCACCACCGTGCAGTGGATCGATTTTCTGCCAAGCGGGAAGCTGCTTGCGACCGAAATCGCGGACGGGCACGAGCAGATCAACGAGCTGAGCTTTACGTTTCCGCCGGACTTCAAAGCGCCGGGCAACACGCGCGTCGGCGTCACGGACCGGCTGCAAGACCGCGTCGTCCAGAAGCTCCCCTACTCGATCGGCGACGGCCGGCTCGCCGGCTCCTTTGCCGTGTCCCGCGATGGTTCCGCCGCGGCCTGGGCCGCGTCCGGCTACGCGCGGGCCCCGGAGGTCTACGCGGGCCCGCTCGGAGCCGGCCCACTCCCGGCGCTCAGCCGCATCAACGAAGACCAAAAACCTTTCTGGGGCAAAGCCGAATCGATCCAGTGGACGAATGACAATTTCCACGTCCAGGGCTGGCTTCTATACCCGCCCGGCTATGACCCGGCGAAGAAGTACGGGCTGATCGTCATGGTTCACGGCGGCCCGTCCTCGGCGGTGACCCCGCGCTGGCCGCGCGCCGGGTTTGGGGCAGCGCCGCTGGCGGCCTCTGGTTACTTTGTACTGGAACCCAACCCACGCGGCTCCTATGGCGAAGGTGAGGCCTTTACGCAGGCCAATCGAAAAGACTTCGGCTATGGCGACCTGCGCGACATCCTGGCTGGGGTCGACGCGGTCGAAAAGCAAATCCCAGCTATCGACGACCATCGCTTGGGCCTGACCGGCTGGAGCTACGGCGGCTTCATGACCATGTTCGGCGTTACGCAGACCCACCGGTTCCGGGCCGCGGTGGCCGGGGCGGGCATTTCGGACTGGCTCTCCTACTACGGCGAAAACTCGATCGACCAATGGATGACGCCATTCTTCGGAGCGAGCGTCTACAAAGACCCAGCGGTATACGCCAAGAGCTCAGCTATTCAGTACATCGACAAGGTCACGACGCCCACGCTGGTCGTAGTAGGCGACCGGGATGGCGAGTGCCCAGCGCCGCAGAGCTTTGAGTTCTGGCATGCGCTCAAGGCTTTTAACGTGCCCACCACGTTGGTCGTGTACCCGGACGAGGGTCACGGCTTTGTAAGCCCGGACCACCAACGGGACGTGATCGAGCGCTCAATCCGCTGGTTCGACCAGTACCTGCGGTAGAGGGGAGATCGGACGAATCCCGACCAGCGGCAGGGCCACGACGGCCTGCCGTGCAAGCACCAATCAAGACCCGCCACGAAGTAGCCGCCAGCCGCGCACGCGGTTTGGCCCTTGATTGCTGTAAACTCTGTTGGCAATCACCCTTCGCGGCGCACGACCCCCAAAGAAGGCGAGTAGCAACCGTCTGCGCTCCAATTCCGGCAGGCGGGGAGGTTTCATGCAGCGGTTTTTCACCCTTGTAGCTTTGCTTTTGTTTGCGCTTCCCGTAGGGCTCTCCGTCACAGGCTGCACCACCAATGTCGCCGCGTTCTGCAATGGCGCAGGGTACGGAGCCAAACTCACTGACATCTATGCGGTTCGCTTTACCCCGGCCTTGTCGGCTGTCGGTATCTCGCTCTCCTACGGACAGAGTTCCCAGGTCGGCACCGCGACTGCGACCAACTGCAAAGGCACCGTGCTGAGCACCGGGGCGGCCACCTACGGCACCTCCGACCTGCAGCACGCCGACATGAGCCCGACAGGCGTGGTTTGCGCCGGCACCTGGAACCGCACCAGCGCGGGCGGCATTCCCGACTTCAGCATCTGCACACCCCCGGCAGACCCGACCACGGCCACCGTGACGGCGAGCATCGGCGGGGTCACGAGCAATCCGCTTCCCGTCTACGTCCATCCGCAAATTTCGGCAATAAACATCGCCCAGCCGGCCGGCTGCGTTTCCTCCGGGCAGCTGGGGCCTAACTTCCTCGCCGACACCACGGTATACGGCACCGATGGCGAGCTGATTACCTCTACCGGTGCCGGCAACCACGTCGGGACCATCACCTACACTGCCAACACGCCCTCCATTGTCACAATCAACAACACCAACGTGACCGGAACGACCACCACCAGCGGCATCCCCGGCACGCAGCTCGGTACCACGGTCGCCAACCAGCCCGGCGGCACCGTCATCACCGCCACCGTCGCCGGCACCGGCGGCAACGCAGTGGGCACCAGTTCCGCCGCGGGCTACTTCTACACCTGCCCGCCGAAGAGCATCGCGCTTTCCCTGCCGTCCAGCACCGGGATAACGAACCCGGACGGCTCGGTGACCATCACGGCCGGCAGCCCGCAAAGCATCTCCGCGACGCTGCTTGACAACAATGGCACGCCGGGCACGCCGATCACCCCGCTCACGGGCTCCGGCCCCGACTATACCTCCACCCAGCCGCAGCAGGTCGCCGTCACCTCCGCGGGCCAGGTTTCGACCACACTTCCCGGCATCGCGACCATTACGGCGATCTGCCAGCCCGGCGCAGCCACGACTTCCACCACATCGTCCGCGAGCGCATCCAGCACAGCCACCGGCTCCAGCTGCAATCCCACGCCTTTAAACGTCCTGGGCACCTACGGCACCGGCCTGCCGATTGTCGGCAATCCGATCGTGGTCCGGTCGCCCGGCGTCAACAACACCCAGCTGTGGGCCGCCTCGCCCGAGTCGCAGCAGTTCACCCCATTTGACCTGAGCCTCGGCACAAGCGGCCAGCCCGTCCTGCTGCCCTACCCGCCCAATTCCATGGTCCTGGACCCGACCGGGACCAGCCTCTACTTCGGCTCCTACCGCGAGCTTATGGTCTACACCGCTTCGACCAATGCCCTGGCCACCCAGGACACCTCCGTTCCCGGCATTGTCCTGGCGGTTTCCCCTTCCAACAACCAGGTGGTCATCGCCGACCAGCTGCGCAAGGTTATCTATCTCTACACGCCAGCCGTGCGCACCACCAGCACCGGCGGCACTACCTCAACCACGAACTCCTCCGTCATCAGCACCGGAGGCGTGGCCACCCACGCCGTCTATGCGCCCGATGGTAAAAATGTGTACATCACAGGCCCGGACACGCTGTATGTCCACAATGTGGTGAGCGGGTGGAGCCAGTACCCGCTTGCGAGTGCGAACGCCACGGCGTCCTGTGTGCTCGATAACACCAATGCAAACCCGTTCTGCTCGCCCGACATCGCCATCACCATTCCCGCAGTGGCGGTATTTCTGAGCGGAAACCCTGTAACCGCGCGCTCTTTCTGTCCGGACACGACCACCACCCCGGTCACCTATAACCCGCTGGCCGCAACTGTTGCGGGCGACAGCGCCGACCACCTCGCCGCCACGCCCGACGGGACGCACATTCTCGGAGCCAGCCCGGCAGGGCTGTTCGACATCGAACACGGCTCAGCGACCGACACCACGACGCGATTCATCGCGCCTATTGGTGCCTGTCCTGGCATCTCCACCGCTCCAGGGGCGCTGGGCATCCAGACCACCCTCCAGCAGCTCGCTCTGACCGGGATTACCCCAACGCAGATCGACCAGGTGCTCGCCTCACCGGACTCCTCCAAGGCTTTCGTGACGTATACGTCCGCAGCTGCTTCCGGATTGCTGCCGGTATATACGCCGTCTGCCACGGCGGGGGCCGCCGGAACGCTCACGAATCTGCAGCTGACTGCAGGCGCGCTGGCACCGGTAGCCGGCGTGTTCAGCCCGGACTCTTCGCAGTTCTTCGCCAGCACCACCGGCGATAACCTCATCCACTCTGTAAACACCACCACTCTTAAAGATACGCAGGAGCTCAACCCGCAGCTGACTGGCACGAACGGGCAGCCAGTGCCGGCACAGTTTCTGCAAGCCAAGGCGCGCCCCACCACCTAGCCGCTGTGCTCCACGAGAAAGAGCCCGCTCCGCGCGGGCTTTTTCTTTGCAACACACGCCTGCCGCCCAGCATCTGAAAAGGAGAACACAAGGCGAAACTGCGAGGTGGAGAAAGCATGGAAGAACTGAAGAAAAACGGAATGATGGCGCATTTGATTGAGTCGTTGGAGCAGGGTAAGGATATCGGCCACTACGGGCGGCTGACCTTCGCAATGGTGGCGCGGCACTTCCTCAGCGAGGAGGAGCTGTTGGCCATGCTGGTGAAAGACAATGATTTTTCAGAGGAACAGGCAAAGCTGTTGATCCGGCAGGTCCAGGGCCGGGACTACAACCCGCCCAAACGCGATCGTATCCTGGCCTGGCAAAAGGAGCAGGAGTTTCCCATCTGCCCAAATCCGGAAGATCCGGACGCCTGCAACGTTTACAAAGACCTGAACTTTCCGGATCACGTGTACGAACATATTCAGGACTACGTCGATCAGAAGGTGAAAAGCGGCTCCTGAATGTGACTCAAGTACCGTTGCCCGTGCGGTGTTCGCGGCTTACACTGCCTCAGCATGAGCTTATTGACGGCAAGCTGGCGCGCGGACGCATGGGAAGCGGGGCTAGCGCTTTTGGACCGTCTGCCCGCGCGCCGGCTATCCAAGCCCCGGCATCTCGAGACCGGCAGGTCCGGCGAGGAAGGGGCATTTTTTCACCTCCGCCGGAATGGCTTTGTCGTCATTGCGTTCGGGTGGCAGTCCGGCCGTGCTCCCGGAGACCTCGACTTGGTGGCTTGGGAGGGCGAAACATTGTGCTTTGTCGAGGTGAAAACCCGCTCGGCACGCGACTTCGCTCCCGCGGAAGCCGCCGTCGATCGTGATAAGCGCCGAAGCCTCCGCAAGCTGGCCGGGTACTATCTACGTCAATTTCCGGACGGCACTGCTTCGCGTTTCGATGTGCTCTCGGTCTATCTTATCGAAGGCCGCCGCAAACCGGAGTTTGAGCTGTTCCGCAATGCGTTCGGCTGGACGGAGGAGCCGAGGATTTGAGCCCTACTTATTCGCGTCCTGCCATTCCTCGTACCAGGCCATCTGGATCGCTTCGAGCTTGGACTCGTTCGACTTTGCCGCATCGTCCGCGAACCCGTCGAGCGCCGTTACATACTTGTGCAGCTCGGTAAAGCGCACCTGGAGTGGATCGATCTCCGGATACTTCTCCTGCAGCTGAATGCCGATCTCCTCGGCATCGTTCCACGTAATCTCCTGCGGCACGGCGGCCTCCTTTACTTGCTCTCGCTCAAGGTGAGCGGCTTGCCTTCAGAAACGTAATTGCGGTTCCAGTCGGTAATCTCGACCACGTATGTCCCGGGTTTTTCGATCACCGCCTGGCAGCCCAGGCGCGAGTTGAGCTGGAGCCCCGGCGCTTTTTCCATCCGGTCCAGCTCCTCTTCACTCGCCTCATTCAGCCCCGGCTCGCCCTGCTTAATGTGCAAGTGGCAGGTCGTACAGGCGCACACCCCGCCGCAGGCATGGTCCAGGAAAATGCCATAGTTTTCGGCCACGTCGAGGAACGACATAGGAAGCCCGTGGTGGTCGTAGGGCATGGTGCCGAACGCAAACTCCACCGTGCGGCCTTCGGGCTGGAAGGTCACGCGCACCATGTTCTCGGCCGCAGGCTTGCTCAGGTCGAACTCTTCTTGCTCTTGCCCATCTAAAGCATGGCTTTCGCTCAAGCTCATTGTGTTTTCTCCCGCTTCGGTGCTTCACTCTCGCGCAGCAATCGATTCCGCTCGCGCGTATTCTGCTGCAACCTCTGCGCGGCACACACGATATCCAGTTTCAAGTTAGCCCGATCGAGTGAGCTCCGAAGGTCGGCGAGCCGCCATGCTTTTTGCTCGGCGCTGATTGCGTCGATAGATGAAAGCCCGCTGCGAATTTCGTCCAGCTCTTCTCGAATTTGCCGTAGCTCGGCGGCCATTGCCTCTGGACCGAATGCTTCCGCGCTGAACCCTATCATGCCTCTCATCCTACTTGATCTCCGCTTTCGCGAACGGATGCGG
>CAXTVG010000059.1:0-9551 GCA_964247505.1 uncultured Acidobacteriaceae bacterium | reverse complement strand
GCCGACCAGGGCGACTTCGGGCGGAGCGCTTCCGCGATCGCCCTCCAGCAGCTCCACTTTGCGAATCACCGCGCTGACCAGCCCCCCGAGGTCACGCCCGGCCTGCGCGAGCACTCCTCCGGCGAGAAAGTCGCCGGAGCGGGCGGCTTCGGCCACCACCGGCACCAGCGTGGAAGAGTTGAAGCCGGGGGCATTCGCCGCTCCGATGACCTCATCCAGGGTTGCGGTCCCGAGCCGCTCCATGAGCGCGCGGAGCAGGGGGGGCAGGTCTCTGGAGACAACGCGCGCCGCGCTGCCATCTGCGGTCACCCGGTCCGCGGAGGAGGGCGCGGCGCGATCGATGGCCCGGAAGCAGGCCCGGAGCGCTTCCGTGCCGATCCAGTGGCCGGAGCCCTCATCGGCCAGCGCCGGGCCCCAGCCGCCCGTGTGGACCAGGTCGCCGGTCGCCGCGCGGCCCACGATATTCGAGCCGGTCCCGGCAATCGCGAGCACGCCGCGTCCGCTCCGGAACGCGGCATCCAGGCCGATCACCTCATCGCCGAGCAGCAGCAGTTCGCCTCCGACCGCCTCCCGCAGCGCGCGCTCCATCCACGCCCGGACAGATGGGGCGGAAATCCCCGACGAACCCACGCAGGTGCGGACGACAGTTCCATGGAAGGGGCCGGTCTGCGCTTCCAGCGCTCCTACGAGCGCCGCGAGGTTGCGCGCGGCCTCCTCCGGCGAAACCCGCAACACCTTGATGCTGCCCGCGGTCGCGCGCGCGAGCACTCGGAAATCGTCCGCGAGCGCGGCTGCTGTTTTGGTACCGCCCACATCCATTGCCAGATAGAAAGCCATGCGCCTCAAGTATGCCGCGCGCGCATCCCAATCACGAAACCGCCTTTCCCGCGCTCACGCGGGAGGCCTTGAAAGGAAAAATGATGAAGAGTTTCAAGACCGCCGTTCTCGCGCTTTCACTCCTCGGTGCCCCAGTTGCGGCGCTTGCGCTCCAAAGCAGCCAAGACCCGAACGCCCCCGCGCAGAACGCCTCGCAGCTGAACAACGAGGCGGCGCACCACAGCGCCAGGGCCGAGAATGCCAAGCAAAAGCAAAAGCTGAACAAGAACGCCGAAAAGGCCGATAAGAAGGCTGCAAAGAAGGAAGCCAAGGTTGAAAAGGACCAGCAAAAAGCTGCGGACGCGAACGCGGCTGCTTCCAGCCATCCACAGTAAAGTTCCGGAGCCTATCCGGTTTCGGCGAAACAGTTGCGCGTCAGGGCTGGACGGGAGCGCCGGCAAGCTCGGCCTCGATCAGCCCGTTGACGCCGGCCTGGGCGAACTCAGCCGCGACGCGGATGCCGTTGCGGATAGCGCGGTCGTTCGATGAACCGTGGCCGACGATGCAAACGCCGCGAACCCCCAGCAGCGGCGCCCCCCCATACTCGGACGGATCCATCTTGCGTTTGAAGGCAGAAAAGGCCTTACGCGAGAGCAGGGCTCCCACTTGTGCCGTAACTGTGCGCCGCAGTGATTCCTTGAGCATGTCGCGGACCAGGCGGCTGAGGCCTTCGCTGGTTTTGAGCGCGACGTTGCCGACGAAACCGTCGCACACAATCACGTCCGCGTTGCCGTTGTACAGGTCGCGGCCCTCGACGTTGCCGATGAAGTTGAGCGGGAGCGCTTTGAGCAGCGGAAAAGCTTCCCCTGTGAGGTCATTGCCCTTGCCTTCTTCCTCGCCGATGGAAAGCAGGCCCACGCGGGGACGCTGGACCTTAAGAACGGAGCGGGCGTAGAGCTCGCCCATCACGGCAAACTGGGCCAGGTTTTGCGGGCGGCAGTCCACATTCGCTCCCACGTCGAGCAGCACGCAAGGGCCACCGCCGGAGGTGGGCAAAACCGCGGCCAGCGCGGGCCGGTCGACGCCGGGAAGCGCGCCCAGCACCATCTTGGCTGTGACCATGGCGGCGCCGGTGTTGCCGGCGGTCAGGAATGCCGCCGCCCGGCCCTCGCGCACCAGCTTGAGCCCGACGCGCATGGAGCTGTCCTTCTTGTTGCGGACGGCGAGCGCGGCTTTCTCGTCCATGGCGATGTGCTCGCTCGCGTGAACGATCTCAATGGGCAGGCGCCCGCCCGCGAGCGCCGCATCGAGCAGCGGCTGGAGACGGTTCTCCGGGCCAACCAGAAGCACCTTGACGCCCAGCTCGCGCACAGCCTGGATCGCGCCGCAGATTTCAGGGTCAGGGGCCTTATCGGCCCCCATGGCATCGACAGCGATGGCGGTCAGCATGTATTGCGGAGACGGCTAGCTGGCTTCCTTGGTCTCAAGCACGGCGCGGCCCTTGTACTGGCCGCATTTAGCACAGGCGCGGTGGGGCAGCTTGCGCTCGTGGCAGTTAGGGCACTCGGACAGGCCGGTGGCGGTCAGGAAGTCATGGGCGCGGCGCTTGGAGGAGCGGGCCTTGGAGTGGCGTCGTTTCGGGTTAGGCACGGCACAAATCCTTTCAAATCGGGCGAGCGCTTAGGCCTCGCCTCGGCCTTCTACGAGGAAGTTTTGATCCGGCCCCGGATATCGCCCAGGGCTGACCATCGCTGGTCCGCCGGGGCTTGTTCGCAGGCGCATGGATCGGTGTTCCGGTTGCCGCCGCACCGCGGGCAGATGCCTTCGCAGTTTTCGCGGCAAAGCGTCCGGGCCGGGAGAGACAGGAGCACCTGTTCCCGCAGCACGTCTTCCAGCAGGAGGCTACCGTCTTGATAATAGCCGATTTCGGTCTCGGACGCTCCGATGGAGTGCTCGCGGTCGTCCTCGTCCACACCGACGGGACGGAACAGCACGTCATACTCGCCCTCCAGCGGATGCTCGACCGGCTCGATGCAGCGGGCGCACCGGAGCTCGAAGCGCCCCCGGTAGCTGCCGCGCACGCGGATGTCCTTGACGATCTCCTTGGGGCCGCGGTGTTCTTCGAGCAGGTCGGCGCGGCCCGCAGCGGTGAGCGGACCGCGCTGCTCGACGTCCGAGCCGAAGTCGATGCCCTGAGGCGGGAAGGAGGTTTGGTATTCGAGCGGCTGGCGCTCAAGGTCGTGAATGGTGATCAGCATGGGAAAAGGCACCTCCGAAGTCTGCAAGGTACTGGATTCAAGCGTAGGGCGAATGGGTGCGCGGGTCAATGCGGGAGATTCGGCTCGCTTTCGTAAGTAAGAGAATGCTCTTCCCGGCTGTGCCGAACCGCGAGGACCGTAACAGTGTTGCGCTCATAGCGGTAGAGTGCGATATAACCGCCGCGGCCGAACCGAATGACCAGCTGGCGTATACCCGGGTACTCATCGCCGAAGAATCGCCCGATCTCGGGGTACTTGCGAAGGAGGTTCGCGCTATTGCGGATCGTTTCGATTGCCCGCTTGGCCGCTTTCCTGTCTTTCTCCGCTAAAAAATCATGCAGCCGCTTCAAATCTGCACGCGCGGGCAAAGACCACGTTAGGTCTGGCAAGGGGCCAGTTCAGCGTCCTCGCCGGCGATGATCTTTTCCATCCAGGCATCCACTTCTTCCCCGGTCAGGTGCAGGCCGGTCGCTTGATAATGCTCCCAAGCCTCGATTGCATCCAGCCCGAGACGTTCGCGCCATTCTCCACGGTCGACGTGCGCTTCGACTGCTTCACGAATGAACGTTTGCAGAGTCTTATGCTTGGAAAGCGCGAGCCGCTCGGCACGATCCTTTACGGCTGTATCGAGCTCCAAGCCGGTCACAGATGTGGTCGCCATGTCGCCTCCTTAAGCCGATGCTACACCCGCACCACCTTGCCCTCGAAGTAAGACGCATTCGCCATGTGGCAGGCCGCGGCGGCATGGTGGCCAAAGACCACGTCCTCGACCGGCGGCTTGCGGGTGCGGACGGACGCGAAGAAGTTGGCAATGTGCGGGTGGAGGTGGTCCCAGGTGGTTCCGTGCCAGATCGTGGTCTCGTCGAATGGGTGCTGGTCCAGAAACGGGTCGTGCTCGGCGTGCCACTGCTTTTCATAGGCGGCCTTGGGAGCGGCGGGCCAGCCGCTGAGTCCATAATCGGGCGAGCGGTCGACGCCAAGCTGGGGCCGCAGAATGACGGAGTTGTCCGTGACCTCGATCACGCCTTTTGAGCCCATGATTCGAGTAACCTCGGGTGTTTCCGTGCCGAGGGTGAGCCGGACCAACACGGGCACCTTGCCGTACTGGAACACGGTGGTTTGCACGTCGGGCATGTCACGGCCGTCCTTCCAGCGCTGGATGCCGCCGAAGGAGAACGCCTGATCGGGCGCGGCATTGATGCCGGTGGTGTACTGCATGCCGCTGACGAGGTGGACCATCAGGTCGCCGGCCATGCCGGTGCCGTACTCACGGAAACAGCGCCAGCGGTGGTAGGCGATGGGGTTGAAGCTCTGCTTGCGCGGGGCGGCGGCTTGCCAGGCACCCCAGTCGAGGGTCGCGGGCGACAGGTCGGGCAGGATGGGGTACTCCCACGCGCCGCCGGGCGAGTTGCGGCCCAGCTGCAGCTCGACCTGGAGCAGGTCGCCGATGGCCCCCTGGTCGAACAGCGATTTGGCCTGGATGAACAGCGCGGACGACACCCGCTGGGAGCCTACCTGGACGAAGTTTTTGCCGGACTGCACCGCGCGCACCATGGCCTCGCCGTCGGCGATCGAGTGGGACATGGGCTTTTCGCAGTACACGTCCTTGCCCGCGGCGAGCGCGTCGAGGGTCACCTGCTTGTGGGTGAAGTCGGGGACCGCGATGATGACCGCTTCAATCGTTTTGTCGTCGAGCAGCTCGCGGTAGTCGCGGGTGGTCTTAATTTGGGTTCCGGCGATCTCACGGGCCTGGGTGTGGCGGCCGTCGTACAGGTCAGCCGCGGCGACGCAATGCCCGCTGGGCAGCTGCACAGCCGCTCGGAGCAGGTTCGAGCCCTGGATGCCGACGCCAATGGAGGCAAACCGAACCGGCTCGCCCGTGGGCGCGGCGGGCTGCTGGGCCTGGAGGGTGAAGTGGCGGCCGGGGAGGGCAGAGACGAGCGCGGCGCTGGCGCCCGAGCGAAGGAGGGAGCGGCGGGTGATGGGAGGCATGCGGGACCACTATAAACGGATAAACGATGTTTGGGACAGCGCGGCGGAGGCGGCTTCCCACAACGGCATTTCTCAGCACGAAGCTTTCGAGTTCAAGCCGAGAAGCCACCATCCGCTTTGATGAGTTGACCGTTGATCCAACTCCCTTTTTCGGACAGCAGGAAGCTGACTAAATTTGCGATGTCGGCCGGTGTTCCCAGTCGACCGCTCGGCTGCCGCGCAACACATGCCAGCCGGGTCTCGTCGTCCATCCAGCCAGTGTCGATCGGACCTGGATTGATCACATTGGCAAAAATGCGACGATCCGCAAGCTCTCGTGCGCTTGCAAGCACGATGCGATCCAACGCAGCTTTTGTTGAGCCGTAGGGTAAGTTGCCGACCGTGTGATCGCTGGTGAGCGCCACAATGCGTCCCCCTGATGCGGGTGCATGCAGCGCAAACTCTCGGATCAACTGCCAACTCGACCTGACGTTGACGGCGTAGTGCCGGTCGAAGCTCTCGACCGTTGTGTCCAGTATCCCCGAGTCAACTGACTCGCAATGAGCAAGTACTAGCGCGGAAGGGGCGGCGGCGGCTTCCGCGATGACCTTGAACAGGGCGGTCGGGGTCGCCGTCAGCTCGAGGTCCCCCGCTAGTTGCATCACGGCGGCACCGCATTCCTGCAACTCTTCTGTGAGTTCTTGGTTTCCGAAAGGAGGCGCAGCCCAAGGCATCCTCTGGTCATAAGCAGCCCAGAAATTGATGGCCAAGTCCCAGCCGTCGCGGGCGAGCTGCCGTGCAATACCCGCAGCTATGCCCGCAGATCTTCCGACACCTGTCAGAAGTGCGAGAGGTCTGTAGATAGTTTCCACTAGGTGTATTGTGAAGGAAATCTGGGGCACTAGGGGGTTGGTTCTGCGATGTTGATCCTCAGATGTCGCACTATATTGATCAATTGACCCGGTTCGGCAAACGTTTAGTCGCTGCTCAGTTTGCTTCTAAGACGAGCACGTGCCCTTTTTGCTCTCCGGCGAGATACAGGAGCGCCTTGTCGAACGTGGTCAGGACCAGCCCCTTACGCACTGCGAGGTCCAATCAGGTAAGTATCTGTTACCTGATTGTGTCCATGCAGGCGTTTCGGGAACCGCTCGATCAGGGCCGGCCAGCCGATCCGGCAGCGCTCCTCGTTAAAAATCGCCGCCCCAGCCAAGCGCGCACCGGCTCGTCGTACAGCTTCAGGCATGCATACGCGATCGTAATTGCGGTTAGCAGCAGGGCCACTCCCCAAGCAGCCCCGGTGGCAGGGGGGATCTTGTTCTGCACCGTCCAGGCTGTGTAGATGTAAATCAGCGGGTAGTGCGTGATGTAGAGCGGATACGAGATATCCCCGAGGAACTTACAAAGCCGGGTAGTCCGCTTGCCCATGCCCCGGTGCCCCGCGCCTATGGCGACGACCACCGGAAACAGCACAAGGATGCAGAACGAGTCATAGATTCCGTTCGCCCAAAGATGATGCGGGCCGCCGACCCTGGGAAACGCAAGAATGGCAAGCAGCAAAAGGCTGCACACCGCAAAAGCGCCCCTGACGTGGATGCGCCAGCCCAGACGCATAAGCAGCACCCCGGCGAAGAAGGGGTAAAGCAGGCGGGCGAAGCCGACATGGAGTTCCGAGGCGTCCACGGCCCATCCGCCGATGACGTCGCCATGCCGGCTGGTCACAGCCATGTGCGTCAGAAAAATGCCCGCCAACACCACCAGCACGGCGAGGGCGCGATTGGAAAGCTTGCGGACGCCCGCGGCGTACAGGATGTTCCCGATGTACTCAAAGAACAGCGACCACGCGGGCCCGTTGAGCGGGTGCATCTCCTGCCAGCCGCGAATGTCCATGGAAGGCAGGACCGGAATCAGCGTAAAGCCGACGACCATGTACACCAACACCTTCCAGACAGGTGTCGCGCTGATCAAGGGAAACACAGACCCGCTTTGCAGATAAAACAAAGCCGCTCCGATCACCGAGCCCGCGATGACCATGGGCTCCAAGCGGATAAGCCGGCGCTTGTAGAACTCCCACTGCGTCATGCGACCCCAGCGGTCGTCGTAGGCATAGGCAATGACAAAGCCGGACAGGAGAAAGAAAAAGTCCACAGCGAGGTAGCCGTGATTGATGATTTGCTTGAGGTGGTTTCCGTTTGAATACGGCTCAAACGTGTGGAAGATTACAACTGTCACAGCCGCCACGCCGCGCAGGCCGTCGAGGATTTCGTAGTGGCTTTTAGCGGGGACGGCAGGCGAGGTCTGGTTCATGGATGTTGCCTAGGGTACATGGCGCACCTGTGATTTGCCACGCCATTGTGCGGTATGGTGGCGCATGAGGTTTTTACGCTTCCCCGCCCTGCTTTTGTTTCTCCCCGCTGCTTTTTCCCCCGCGCAGGAGCACAAGGACGCGCCCGCGCCCGCCAAGGCCGCTGTGCCCGAGAGTAAGCCGGACACGGATGCGATGCCGCCTTTGCCGCCGGACGCTTCGGTTGAGCAAACCACGACGGTAGGTGGCAAGACGCTGCATTACACTGCAACCGTGGGTGTGATTCCGGTGTACGACCGGACCGACCCGGCGAAGCCTGAGGTGAAAACCGGCGAGGTGGTTGTGACCTCGTACACGCTGGACGGGGCTGGGGACAAGGAGGACCGTCCGGTCACGTTTGCCATGAACGGCGGCCCGGGCGCTTCGTCCGTGTACCTGAACTTCGGCGCGATTGGGCCCAAGCACATCGAGTTCGCGCAGCAGGGCGACTCGCCCTCGGACCCGCCCCGGCTTACGGATAATCCGGGGACGTGGCTGCCGTTCTCGGACCTGGTGTTTATCGACCCTGTCGGAACCGGGTTTTCGCGCTCGCTGGTGTCCCCGGCCGACACCAAGAAGATGTTTTACTCGACCACGCCCGATATCGAGTACCTGTCGCGGGTGATCTACGACTGGCTGGTGAAGAACGGCCGCCTGCAGTCGCGCAAGTACCTGATCGGCGAAAGCTATGGCGGCTACCGGGGACCGCGCGTGACGCACTTTCTGCAATCGCAGCTGGGCGTCGCGATGAACGGCGTGGTGCTGGTTTCGCCGTATCTGAACCCTTGGATCGACGCAAACGGAGAGATTTCGCCGCTGCCCTGGATGATGAGCCTGCCCTCGATCACGGCGGCGCACCTGGAGCGCGAGCATCAGCTGGACGCCGAGCACATGGCGCAGGTGATCGCCTACACGCGCGGCGAGTATGTGACCGACTTGCTCGCGGGGCGCTCGAACCCGGAGGCGACGCCGCGGATCGTGCGGAAAGTGACAGAGATGACGGGCCTGGACCCGGCGTTTGTGAAGCACTCGGGCGGGCGGCTCGACATCGCGGCGTACCTGCGCGAGGTGCACCGGGAGCAGGGTGAGATTGGCTCCGTGTATGACTCAAACGTGACCGCGCCGGACCCGTTTCCGTTCTCGCCTGACCAGCTGTCGAGCGACCCGATCCTGGAGGCGATGATCGCGCCGACCACCCAGGCGATGGTGGACTGGGTGACGCGCGTGGTGGGCTGGAAGACGACCGCGCGCTATAGCGCTCTGTCGTACAGCGTGAACGAGCAGTGGGACCGGAACAAAGTCTTAGAAAAGGGCTCGACTTCGGACCTGCGGCAGGCGGTGGCCGCGGACCCCAAGCTGCGGGTGCTGATCGCGCACGGCTGGGACGACCTGAGCTGCCCGTTTATGGGCTCGGTGCTGACGGTGGATGAAATGCCCATAATGGGAGACCCGGCGCGGGTAGCCGTGCATGAGTACCCGGGCGGCCACATGTTTTATACGCGGGCTGGAAGCCAGGCCGCGTTTTTGAAAGATGTGGAGGCGATGGTGGCGGCGCATTAACACGCGGCTGCCGTACACTGGAGGCCTGCACGCAGCCGGGAGGGGAAACCATGGCCGAAACCGCAGCCGTCGTCAGCTTGGAAGAGTATCTGGAAACCTCATACCATCCAGACGTTGAATATATCGACGGTTATTTGAAAGAAAAGCCCATGCCCACCTTGCTACACGGTTTTGTACAAATGCTTCTAGGCAGCTGGTTTCTGCAGCGCCGCAAAGAGTGGCGCATTCTGGTGGCTTCTGAAACCCGAACGCAGGTGGACCCGCAGAGCGTACGCCTTCCTGACGTGGTCGTTGTGCACGAGGCTGAGGAGAAAAACCGCGCCCTTGCGAACCCGCCCCTGGTCGCGATTGAGATTCTCTCTCCGAAGGACCGCTACGCTGACCTTCGGGAGCGCGCAGCGGATTTGCGGAGAATGGGAGTCCAGAGTATCTGGCTTATCGACCCGGTACAGCGCACCGGCGAAGTTTGGAATGGCAAAAGCTGGGAGTTTGTCGAGGGCAATGTGCTCGCAGCTAACGACTCACCCATCTACCTCGACCTTGACTGGTTGTGGAGCCAGGTAGACGCATAGCTAGGTAGAGGCGAGCCGCATGAGAAGCCTGAA
>CAXTVG010000058.1:6017-9611 GCA_964247505.1 uncultured Acidobacteriaceae bacterium | reverse complement strand
ATCAGCACTTGGCTGAGACAGACACTCGAGCGTGAGTGTGTTCGCAAATCCAGTCCTTTGGGATGACCGCCATGAGCTGTTTCGTTCTGCTGTATCTCTTGCTTGCTATTGGGTTGACGGTAACACGCCGCCTCCTGTTCTCGTCCCGTGGCCTGAACTTCCTTCCGCGAGCTGGAAGCGCTTTCTTGCGGGCATTGTCGGGGCGATTAGCTTCCAGGCTCGGCCCAACCCGCAACACGTATTTTGCGATGTCGTTTCGCTGCGTTGGGGCGGTAGCGGCTGCGATGGCTTGCGCGGGAGCGCAAGCCCAAACAGCACATTTTGTTGCGTCACAGAGCAGTATTGGGAATGGGCTTTCCACTCTCGAGGCTGTTGTGGTCGACGCCAGTGGAAATGTCTACATCTCCGACAGGGGCAATCACCGGGTGCTGAAAGAGACGCTGTCAGGGGCGAGCTATACCCAAAGCGTTGTGGCGGATTCGAGCACTTTGCAGACGCCGGACGGCTTGGCCGTGGATGCGAGCGGGAACGTTTACATTGTCGACATCGCCACCGGCCTCATCGTGAAGGAAACTCCGACCGGCAGCGGTTACACAGGCAGCACAATGCCTTTCAATGCTTTTAAGGCTCCGAGTGACGTGCTCTTGGACAGCAGCGGCAATTTCTATATTTCCGACTCTGGGAATCACCGCGTCGTGAAGGAAACGCCGGCAGGGAGCGGCTACGTTGAGAGTACCGTCGCAAGCAGTGGGCTTAATTGGCCGGCTGGGCTCGCAATCGATAAGAGCGGAAATATTTACGTTGCGGACTTTTCGAACAGCGCGATCTACAAAGAAACGGTGACGGGAAGCAGCTACAGCCAGAGCACGATCGTATCGAGCGGGCTGAACGAGCCTACGAGCGTCGTGCTGGATGTAAATAACAATCTGTATATTACAGACTACGCGAACAATCGTGTGCTGAAAGAAACCCTCAACGGAAGCACGTATGCGCAAAGCGTACTACCTTCCAGCCCGACAAGCTCTCCCACGAGCGTTGCCGAAGACCTAAACGGAACTGTTTACATATCCGATTCCGGCGATCATCGCGTGTTGGAGCTCCAAAAAAGCGGAATGGATTTCGGGACGGTAAACGTCGGGAGCGCAAGCCAGGCGGGATCAGTCATCTTCACCATGGACAGTGCAGGAATGCCGGGCGGAGTAGCAGTCTCCACGCAAGGAGCGGCAGGCTTGGACTTTGCTGACGCGGGAACCGGGACTTGCGTTGCAGGGCATAGTTTCCAGGCCGGGGACGTGTGCACCGTAGACTTGACGTTTACGCCGAAACTCCCCGGCTCGCGGTATGGCGTGGCCCAGCTGCTTGACAGCTCAGGCAACTCGATCGCGAGCGGTTTCGCTTCGGGCATTGGCTCCGGCCCACAGGCGGCCTTTTCTCCGGGTTTCGAGAGCACTGTCACAGCCGGATTGAATAATCCTCAGGGGATAGCTGCCGATGCCTCCGGCAACCTTTATATTGCCGATACAAACAAGGGAAGGGTGCTCAAAGCGGCGAGCACGGCGGGAACCTATTCCACCTCCACCCTGCCGACCAGCAGTCTTAGATTTCCCATGGGGCTAGCTGTCGATGGAAGCGGGAGCGTCTACATCGCTGATACTTTAAACAGCCGCGTACTCAAGGAAGTGCTTCTGCCGAGCGGCGGCTACAGCGAATCTGTTGTTGTGTCCGCAGGGTTGAATTACCCGAAGCGAGTGGCAGTTGATAAGAGCGGGAACATCTATATTTCCGATAGCGGAAGCGGCCGCATTCTGGAGGAGACTCCTTCGGGCAGGGGTTATCAGCAGAGTGTGATCCCAACCTCAGGACTGCGGAACGCGCAGGGCGTAACTCTGGACGGACATGGAGATATCTACATCGCCGACACGGACAACAATCGCGTTGTTGAGGAGGTGTTTGCCGGCGGCAGCTACACGCAAATAGTGATCACATCGAGCGGCTTGAACCAGCCGAAGGGCATCGCTGTAGATGCTAGCGGCAGCGTCTACATCGCCGATAGCGGCAACAACCGCGTAGTAAAGGCAACTCCGTCCGGAAGCGGCTATATTGTAACTAACGTCAGCAGCAATCTATGGGATCCGGAAAGCGTAGCGCTGGATGCGCACGGACGGATCTTCATTGCGGACGCAAACAATGGACGAATCCAAGTTGAAGACGGTACCGGTTCGCCCACACTGTCTTTTCCGACGACAGCTGTAGGCGCGGAGAGTGCGGCACAAATCGTGACGCTCTTGAACTCCGGTAATCAGCCGCTCGCGTTTCCTGTCGCCGCATCCGGAAGCAATCCTGCCATTTCCAGCAACTTTACCCTCCAAAACAGCGTCGCAAACGCGTGCCCACAGAGCACAGCAGGCGGCTCAGCGGGTTCAAGCCTTGCGCCGGGAAGCAGCTGCGCGCTCGCGATCAGCTTCGCGCCGACCACCACCGGCAGCCTGCAAGGCAACGTCGTGGTGGGCGACACCAGCCTGAACGCTCCGAACGCCATGCAAGCCATTTCGCTGACAGGCACGGGTACAGCGGCGCCGGCGAGCTTGGCGCTTTCTGCTCCTTCGAGCGCGGTTTATGGCAACGCTGTGCAGGTCAGGGCCGCCGTCACCAATAGTGCATCACAGGGTCCGATTTCCGGGGGCACGGTGGCCTTCTCGGACGGAAAAAGCGGCTTCGGCGCGCAGACGGTAGTCAATGGCTCCGCGATGCAGTCCTATCTTGCGCCGAGCGTGGGCAGCATTACGCTGAGCGGCAGCTTCTTCCCCGCCGACGCTAACACGAGCAAAGCCTCCGGCCAGACCACGATCCAGATCACGGCGGCTTCGCTGACGGTGGCGGCAAACAACGCGACGCGGGTCTACGGCGCGCCGAATCCCTCGTTCGCCGGCGCGATTACCGGCGCGGTCAATGGCGACAGCTTTACGGAGGCGTTTAAAAGCTCCGCGACAGGGGCGTCGCCGGTGGCCAGCTACGCGATCGTGCCCTCGGCTTCGGGCGCGAACCTGAGCAACTATAGCCAGACTGTACAGAACGGGACGCTCCAGGTCACCGCGGCGTCGCTGACCGCAACGGCGAACGATGCGACCCGCACCTATGGCGCTCCCAACCCGCAGTTCGCTGGAAGCATGACCGGCGTACTTACTGGCGATGCGGTGATGGAAACTTTCAGCACTGTTGCGACAGTTGTTTCGCCAGTCGCAAAGTATGCGATTGTGCCGGCTGTTTCTGGCGCGGCTGCGACAAATTACAGCCCCACGCTGAAGAACGGAACGCTGACCGTTGCTCCGGCTGGGCTGACAGTGGCGGCTAACAACGCGACCCGCATCTACGGCGCGGCAAATCCTACGTTCACCGGTTCAATTACCGGCGCAATGAACGGCGAAAACTTCAGCGAGTCGTTTACCACCTCGGCTACTCCAGCCTCCCCGGTCGCTACGTATCCAATTGTGCCCGCGGCGAACGGAGCCGGGCTTAGCAACTACACGCCTACCATCCAGAACGGGACGCTGACCATCGGCCCGGCGGCTTTGAGCTTGACGGCCAAGGATGCGG
>CAXTVG010000058.1:0-5917 GCA_964247505.1 uncultured Acidobacteriaceae bacterium | reverse complement strand
TGCCCAGCGCGGCGGGCGCGAACCTGAAGAACTACACGCAGACGGCGGCCAACGGGACGCTGACCATCGGCCCGGCGGCTTTGAGCTTGACGGCCAAGGATGCGGCGCGGACCTACGGCGCGGCGAACCCCACGTTTACCGGAGGGATCAGCGGCGGAGTAAACAACGATAGCTTTACCGAGTCGTTCACCACTGCGGCAACCCCGTCCTCGGCGATTGGCGCATATGCGATCGTGCCCAGCGCGGCGGGCGCGAACCTGAAGAACTACACGCAGACGGCGGCCAACGGCGTCCTCACAATTAACCCAGCGCTCCTTACCCTTTCGGCCGAAAACGCCACACGGGTGTACGGTGCGGTCAACCCGGTTTTCACGGGTTCGGTAAAGGGATTGCTGAATGGCGATCAGGTACAGCAGAGCTTTACGACGGACGCCGCGCCCGGCTCGCCGGTAGGAAGCTACAGCATTACTCCATCGGCTAGCGGTACTGCGCTGGTTAACTATCATGTGCAGTCGGTGAACACAGGCGTGCTGACCGTAACCTCGGCAGCGCTGAGGCTTTCGGCGAACGACGCTGCGCGCCCCTACGGCACTGACAATCCAACCTTCACCGGGACGCTTGCCGGCGCAGTAGGCAGCGACGTCCTGAGCGAGCAGTTCACGACGGCTGCGACTCGGGCGTCCGCTCCCGGAACATACCCGATTGTGCCCTCGGTCCAGGGCAGCGCGGTCGCAAACTATAGCAGCACAGCAGCTAACGGTACACTTACCGTTACGGCCGCGCCGCTGACGGCGTCTGTTGAGAACGCAACCCGGCTCTACGGTACCGCTAATCCTTCCTTTACCGGCAGCATAACGGGCGCCGCGAACAATGAGGCCTTCACAGAGACCTTTGCGACCACGGCAACGGTTCAGTCTCCGGTCGGAATTTATGCTGTCAAGCCGGCGCTCGCCGGGGCCACAATGGCCTATTACACGCCGGTGCTGCTCGACGGTACGCTGACGGTCGCACCCGCTGCTTTGACCGCCACCGCTGCGAGTGCCACACGCTCGTACGGAATGCCGAACCCAACTCTGACCGGGACGCTTACGGGCATTGTAAATGGAGATACGCTCACGGCCAGCTACACGACTGCGGCAAAGATCACCGATGCTCCGGGACAATACCCGATCCTATCCAGCGTGAGTGGAGGCGCGCTCGGCAACTACAATCTGACACCTATTGCGGGCGTGCTCACCATCGAAAAAGCCGCCAGTTCCACTACGCTGACACAGCAAGCAGAATCGGACGGCTCGATCCAGCTTCAGGTTTACGTGCAGTCGGCGGCCGCGGGCGTGCCAAGTGGTACGGTACGGTTCTTCAACGGCAGCCTGGAGCTTGGTAAATCCACACTGGAAAGCGGCACTGCCAGCTTGCAGACGAAGCAGTTCCAGGCGGGCGCGTCTAATCCGTTAATTGCAGTGTACGAGGGCGACCCCGACTTTCTGACAAGCACGTCGGACACGCTGGCCGTGCAGGTTCAGGCTACAGGCTTCGGGATTACGGTGGCCCCGAGCGCATCGGCCCCAGTGCTGTCCAGTGGAGCCAGCACAAACTTCTCCTTGCAGGCGAGTCCCGGCAATACTGGCATGTATCCAGGAATTGTGACCTTCTCGGTTGCGGGGCTTCCAGTCGGGGCGACGGCAACCTTCTCTCCGGCGACGCTTGCGGCGGACAGCGGGGCGCAAATCGTCACTATGTCGGTGCAGATGGCAGGTAAACAGCCGGTGACCACGGGATTGTCAGCTGCTGGGAGCATTTCCCGGCGCGTCGAGCCTGCACTGGGTGGAGCGGTGCTCGCGCTTGTAATGCTGCCGCTCGCAGGTGCGCGCCGGCTGCGCAAAGCGGGCCGGGGCATGACACTGAGCTTGCTGCTGCTGTTGGCCGCGCTAGGGGCAGGGAGCGTGCTGACCGGCTGCGGGGTAGCCACCACGCAAAACGGCTGGCATGATAGCGCTCCCACCAGCTATGCGCTGACGATCACGATGACTAGCGGTGGAGTGGCCCACTCTACAACGACCACCCTCACTCTGCAACCGTAGCGCCCGAAGAAGCGTCGGCACACACAAGTCGGGTCCGCGGCTCCAGCCATCTCCCGCGCTTCCAAGGAAGCGCGGGAGAAACGGGTTCTCTGTAAGTGCTTCGCGGTCTCCGCGTTCGAAGAAGGGAAGTGTAAGTGAGCATTAGTACTGAATGCTATACTTCGTTTGTGTAGCCGCTCATAAGAATCGCTCGACCCGATCGGCTGAGAGCTTCCTGGGCAGCGGCAGATCGATGCGGCCGACCTAGAAGGATCGGGGGATGTGGCTCAGCACATAGCTGAGTTGAGGGCTGTTGAGCTTGCCCGAGCGAGCAGCGATTATGCGGCAATCCAAAATTAAGTGCGCTCGACGGTCAGACGTCCGCGGCTTATAAAGGCCTTCGAGCGCAGCTTACGCCGGCCGCCGCCGCGGAAGTGCAGGAAGATCAGCGAGCGTGGCTCCTTTGGGTTGACGCCATATGTTCAGACACCTTTATCGCCGGCCAATCTCTTCCCGCTTGCTTCGAGAGAGCCTACCGGGATCGCCTGAAATCCTTAGCATCTGCCAAGCGCTTCGGCAACATAGTTATCTTTCAGCGGTTGGTTGTCGAGCTTGGGCCCAAGCCGGAATCGCCCACGGACGTATCGGATATGTACGGGTGGGGCGAAGGCAGCTTTCGCTGGCCCGAGATCGATCGGCCCACGCCCCAGCAGGCTGCCTGGAACGCGGCCGTGCGGCAAAAGGCCGTCTCGCTCAGCTCCGTCGCGGCGGATAAGAACCACATCCCGTCAGACTTCAGCCCGAAGGGTGTTTCGGGGGCGAAACTTACGTCGACTCTATCCTCCGCGCCGTCGACGATCACTTCGTTTCGCTTGAACTGGATTACAGCGTTTATAGCGGCGGAATGCATGGCTCGGATGATCGAATCCCTTTTGAGTGGCGGCTCGATCAGCAGCGCCTCCTCAAGCCCGAAAATATCTTCGACAGAAACAAGCCCTGGCAGCGCGCCTTTACCGGCCTAGTCTGGATTGTACTTACCCAAAAACATAAAGACGAGATCTTCACAGAGAGCGGGGACCGCGGCAGTGCCGATAGAGTCGCGCTCGACAGCGAAGAATGGCTTGTCGACCGCAGCGGGTTCGAGATACTCTACCCGGAGTACTCTATCGGCCCTTACTCATCCGGCATTCTTACCGTCAAGCTAAGTTGGGACACCCTGCGCCCCTATTTTGCGCCGGGTTTTGATCCCGCGCTCCTACCCTCAACGCTTCCGAACGCTGGGAGGCAAGACTAACGCGTATGTTGGGCGCAATCACTCCATCTCCGCGAACACCTCCCGCGCCGCCTCCACCGTCGCCCGCACGTCCTGGTCTGTGTGCGAGGCTCCCAGAAACGCCGCCTCGTACTGCGAGGGCGGCAGCCACACCCCGCGCTCCAGCATCCCCCGGTGGAACTGCCCGAACCGTGCGGTATCGCTCGTCGAAGCCGTTCCAAAATCTGTAACTGGGGCACCCGTGAAAAACCAGGTCCACATGGCCCCCACTCGGTTTGTGACGACCGGCACACCCGCTCGCGCAGCTTCCGCCGCAACCCCATCCGCCACCGCCGCGCTCAGCTCTTCCAGCCGCCCGTACACTTCAGAACGATGCGCCCGCAAGTACCCCACCGTAGCCAGCCCCGCCGCCATCGCCAGCGGATTCCCGCTCAAAGTCCCTGCCTGGTACACCGGGCCCAGCGGCGCGAGCATCCGCATGATCTCCGCACGTCCGCCAAACACACCGCACGGCAGCCCGCCCCCGACAATCTTGCCCAGTGTCGTTATATCCGGGCTGATCCCGTAGCGCTCCTGCGCCCCGCCCAGCGCCAGCCGAAAGCCCGTCATCACCTCATCGAAAATCAGCAGACTTCCTTCGCGCTCCGTTATCGCCCGCAGCCCCTCCAGGTAGCCGGGCGCGGGCGGCACGCAACCCATGTTGCCCACCACCGGCTCCACAATCACTGCGGCAATCTCGCCCGGGTGCAGCGCGAATGCCTCCTCAACTGCGGCGAGCGAGTTGAACGGCAGCGCCAGCGTAAAGCGGGCCACCTCCTCCGGCACCCCCGCCGAGCCGGGAATCCCAAACGTCGCGACACCCGACCCGGCCTTCACCAGCAGTCCATCTGCATGCCCGTGGTAGCAGCCCTCGAACTTGATCAGGTATTTTCGCCCCGTAAACGCCCGCGCCACCCTGATTGCCGACATCGTCGCCTCGGTCCCCGAAGAAACAAACCGCAGCATCTCAACCGCCGGGTAAGCCTCCCGCACCAGCGCCGCAAGCTCGCCCTCCGTCGCGGTAGACGCTCCAAAACTGGAGCCATTTTCGGCCGCCCGCTGGATCGCCTGGACCACGGACGGGAAAGCATGTCCCAAAATCATTGGTCCCCACGAGCCGAAGTAGTCGATATGTCGGTTCCCATCCGCGTCCCACAAGTACGCGCCCGCGCCCCGCTCCACAAATGGGGGAGCTCCGCCTACCGCCAAGAACGCCCGCACTGGCGAGCAAACTCCGCCCGGCAGCAGCCCCTCCGCACGAGCCTGCAACTCCCGTGACCGCTCTGTTTTCCTCATCTTCACTCCAATCCCAGCATACGCATGGCGCACGAGCGGTCTCTAAGCTCGGCGCTCTACTGCCACGATCGGGAGACACATCCATAAATCCCGACGCTTCGATCCTGAGACATGGATCTCATCGACTGTGAACGCAGACCATCCGCTGTGGCCCTGCACCCCGCATCCCACTAGGAAACCGGCAAACAGGAGTTTCCCCATGAAAGTTCTCGTTTTTGGAGCATCGGGCCGCACCGGCGCGCTCGTAGTTGAGAAAGCCCTAGCCGCCGGCCACTCTGTCAGCGTTTTCACCCATTCTGGCCATCCGCAGCCCGAGGGCGTTCAGGTATTTACCGGGGACGCGAAAGATTCCAAAGCTGTCCACCGCGCAGTCGCGGGCCAGGATGCAGCCATCGATACGATCGGCGGCACTGCTCCCTATAAGAGCACGGACCTTGAAAGCTCCAGTGCCCAGGCCATCATCGAGGCCATGCAAGCCGAGCGAGTCCGCCGCCTTGTCGTTATCTCCATGATGGGCGTCGGGGACAGCGTGGAACAAAGCCCCTTCTGGTACGAGAACCTGCTCAAACCGACTTTCCTCCGGGGTGCCGCACCGGACAAAACCGCCATGGAATCCGAAGTCAAATCCAGCGGTCTAGACTTCGTCATTGCCCGCCCGCCATTTCTCACTGACGACCCGCCCACCGGACGGGTCCAGGTTGTTACCGGCGACACTAAGGCCCACAAGATCACGCGCGCCGACCTCGCCGCTTTCCTGGTAGATCAACTCACCCACGATCTTTACCTTGGCCAAGCCGTAGTGGTTGCTAATAGTTAACCGAAGTTCTCGCCCGGGCGTTCCATCCGTCAGTGCTAAAACGAGGGACTATGAGCTAAGGCTTGGGACTGGGTTCTCCGGTCGTCTTTACCGCTTCCCGCCCCCATGCTTGTGGGCAGCCGAGGGAACACCGGGGTTTACCACTGCCTGTCCTTCCGTCGCCTTCGCCATGCCCTCATCACTCGCCGCTGAAGCCTTCCCATCCGCCGTATCCGCGGGCATGGGCAGCGCCGCGCCGCTTGCGCCCGAGCTTCCGCTCGTCTCGCCGGTTTGGCCGCCCTTTGCGCCTTTCTGGTCCGGCGCATACGTTTTACCCTGCCCCGAGGACGACGACGAAGATGAAGCATGCCCACCCGACCCCGTCTTCCCGCACCCCACTAGCAGCCCCGCTGCCAACGCCACCACAACAATCCGAAGCAATGTCACCGCCCC
>CAXTVG010000057.1:0-9638 GCA_964247505.1 uncultured Acidobacteriaceae bacterium | reverse complement strand
GCTGACCGCGCCGCGGAAACAAGGCAGCGAACTGCTTGTCCTGGTACACGCAACCCAATACGTCGGCTATGCGCAGGCAGGCACACCCCTTTTGGGAACGCCGCCTGCGCTACGCGCCGCGTCTGCTCGGGAATGCTGAACTCGTGCTGCTGTTTGAGAGACATAAGGCATCGTGCTCGCGCCGGCCCCGAACTGCATCAGCGGACTCCTCCCACGTATCCGCCTCGGCAACCCTCACCGGGTGATTTCGCCACCAGCGTCATTGTTGGGTTTCGGCCGGGAGCGTTGGGATCGAAGTACCTCATGCACGTGTTCTAACTCGCGTAATCACTGTTGCCTGCCGACTAAATCGTCAAGTGCAAGGTTGAGTCGGAACACGTTGACCCGGGGCTCGCCGAGCAAACCGAATTGGCGAGGCGTGATCTCGCGCGAGACGAGCGTTTCAACTGAATCTTTGGAAAGGTGCCGCTGCGCTGCAATGCGGGACGCTTGATAAAGCGCGGCTGCTGGCGTGATGTCCGGGTCCAGGCCGGAACCTGAGGCCGTAACCAGGTCAATGGGAACGGGCGCGCTGTTGCTTTCGGCTTGCACGCTCGCAGTCACGCGATCCATGAGGGCCTTGTTTGTCGGGCCGTAGTTGGAGCCGGACGAATTTGACGCGTCATAGCCGGTTCCGGCGGCCGACGGGCGGCTGTGGAAGTAACCCGGCCCGGTGAACGGCTGGCCGATGAGCGCGGAGCCGATCGCCTCCCCATTGCGCATGAGAATTTGCCCATTGGCTTGGTTGCGCATCACGAGTTGCGCGATCGCGGTAATTGCGGCCGGATAGCCTATTCCGAGAATGAGCGCCGTGACGACGGTGTAAAGGCAGGCGGTGATGACTTGTTTCTTCATGGTTTCCTCAGGCAAGGTGGAGCGCGACGATGGCCATGTCGAGCAGCTTGATTCCGACAAAAGGCGCTGCCAGACCGCCGACCCCGTAAATCAGCAGGTTGCGCTGGAGCAGCGCGGCGGCGGACATAGGTTTGTATCCCACGCCGCGCAGCGCGAGCGGGATCAGCGCGACAATAATCAGCGCGTTGAAGATGACCGCCGCCAGCACCGCGGATTGCGCGTTGTGCAGGCGCATGAGGTTGAGCGCGTTGAGCACGGGAAACACCCCCGCGAACATGGCGGGGATGATAGCAAAATACTTCGCTACATCGTTCGAGATTGAAAAGGTGGTGAGCGCGCCGCGGGTCATCAGCAGCTGCTTGCCGATGGCGACGATCTCGATCAGCTTGGTCGGGTTGGAGTCCAGATCGACCATGTTTCCGGCTTCCTTGGCCGCCTGCGTGCCGGAGTTCATGGCGACGCCCACATCGGCCTGGGCGAGCGCGGGCGCGTCGTTGGTGCCGTCGCCGGTCATCGCGACCAGCTTGCCTTCGGCCTGCTCGCGGCGGATCAGATCCATTTTGTCCTTGGGCTTGGCTTCTGCGAGATAGTCGTCGACTCCGGCTTCGCGCGCGATCGCGGCCGCAGTGAGCGGGTTGTCGCCCGTGATCATGACGGTGCGGATGCCCATGGCGCGGAGCTGGTCGAAGCGCTCCTTCATGCCGCCTTTCACGATGTCCTTCAGATAGATCACGCCGAGCGCGCGGCCATTTTCCGCGACCACCAACGGCGTCCCGCCCTGCCGCGCGACCTCCTCAACGCTGGCCAGCACCTGCGTAGGCATGGGCGAGCCGTGCTCCTTCAGGTAGCGCGTGATGGCATCGACCGCACCCTTGCGAATGGAGCGGCCGTCAACCTCGATGCCGCTCATGCGCGTGGTCGCGGAGAACGGCACAAACTCCGCGTTCAGCTGCGCTAACTCGCGTCCGCGCAGGTTGAACTGTTCTTTAGCCAGCACGACGATGGAGCGGCCTTCGGGGGTTTCGTCAGACAGGGACGAGAACTGCGAGGCGTCGGCCAGTTTCTCAGCGGAAATGCCCGGCGCGGGAAGGAACTCCGCGGCCTGGCGATTGCCGATTGTGATGGTGCCGGTTTTGTCGAGCAGCAGGGTGTTGACGTCGCCCGCGGCCTCGACCGCACGGCCCGAGGTGGCGAGCACATTGTGCTGGACGAGGCGGTCCATGCCCGCGATGCCGATGGCCGAAAGCAGCCCGCCGATAGTGGTGGGAATGAGGCAGACCAGCAGCGAGATGAGCACGAACACCGTCTGCGGCGCGCCCGAATATACGGCGAACGGTTGCAGCGTGACGACCGCGAGCAAAAAGATGATGGTAAGCCCCGCGAGCAGGATGTTGAGCGCGATTTCGTTGGGCGTCTTCTTGCGCTCGGCGCCTTCCACTAGGGCGATCATGCGGTCCAGAAACGTTTCGCCCGGGTTGGAGGTGATGCGCACTGTGATCTGGTCCGAGAGCACGCGCGTGCCTCCGGTCACGGCCGAGCGATCGCCGCCCGCCTCGCGGATAACCGGCGCGGACTCGCCCGTGATCGCGGACTCGTCCACGGAGGCGACGCCGTCGGTGACTTCGCCGTCCCCAGGAATGGACTGCCCTGCCGCGACGCGCACCAGATCGTCAACCCGCAGTTGCGAGCTCGGAACCTCATCGAACCCGCCGCCTTTCTTGAGCCGGTAGGCCGTGGTCTCGGATTTTGCCTGGCGCAGCGCGTCGGCCTGCGCTTTGCCGCGGCCTTCTGCCATGGCCTCGGCAAAGTTCGCGAACAGCACCGTAAACCAGAGCCACAGAGTGATCTGGAGATTGAAGCGGAAGTGCGCCGCGCCGCGGTTCACAAACAGCAGCACGGCGGTGAGCACGCTGCCGATCTCGACCACAAACATGACCGGGTTGCGCATCATCGCGCGCGGATCGAGCTTTAGAACCGAGTCAAGGGCAGCGCGGCGAACGATGCGCGGGTCAAACAGCGAACGTTTGGGCATGGGTTCTCCTTTTGCTCCGGCCTAGAAAAGCCGGCCGGCGCGCATCAGCAGGTGCTCAAGCACGGGCCCAAGCGAGAGCACGGGGAAAAACGTAAGCGCGCCGACAATCAGGATTACGCTTGTGAGCAGCACCGTGAACAAGGGCGTTGTAACCGGGAATGTTCCGGCGGAGGCGGGTACGATGCGCTTGCCCGCGAGGCTGCCCGCGATGGCCAGCATGGGAATGATCATCATGAAACGGCCCACAAACATACACAGCGCGAGCGAGTAGTTGTACCAGTGGGTGTTTGCGCTGAGGCCCGCGAATGCCGAACCGTTGTTGCCGGTCGCGGAAGTGTAGGCGTACAGAATTTCACTGAGCCCGTGCGGACCGTGGTTCGCGAGAGCGCTTAAACCCAGATTCGGCATGAGCACAGCAATCGCGGCGAAACCCAGAATCAACAAAGGAAAGATGAGCAGGTAGAGCATTCCCATCTGCACGTCGTAGGCTTCGATTTTCTTGCCCAGGTACTCGGGCGTTCGGCCGACCATGAGGCCCGCGATAAACACTGTGAGCAGGACAAACACGAGCATCCCGTACATGCCCGCGCCCACGCCTCCAAAGATGACCTCGCCGAGCAGGATATTGACCATGGGGACCATGCCGCCGAGCGGGGTGAAGCTGTCGTGCATGCTGTTGACGGCGCCGCAGCTCGCGTCGGTAGTTACGGTGGCGAACAGGGCGGAGTCCGCGATGCCGAACCGGACCTCCTTGCCTTCCATATTGCCGCCCGCCTGCATCTGCGTGACGCGCGCGTCCACGCCGTGCAGTAGCGGGTTCGCATGCGACTCAGCCCAGTAGGCGGTAAACGTCCCAGCAAACCACATAAGGACCATCGCGCCAAGCACCGCCCAGCCATGCTTCGGCGAGCGGACCATCTGCCCCAGCGTGATGCACAGGCCCGAGGGGATAAGAAAAATCGAGAACATTTGGAGAAAGTTCGAGAGCGGCGTCGGATTTTCGAACGGATGGGCGCTGTTCGCGTTGAAGAATCCGCCGCCGTTCGTGCCCAGCATTTTGATCGCTTCCTGGCTTGCAACAGGCCCCTGCGCGATGGTTTGATTCGCGACGGTCGTGGTTTTGCCGTCAGTTCCGGTCACGTGCTGCGGCTCGACGAGCTTGACGGTGTCGTAGTGTTTGAAGTTTTGCACCACGCCCTGAGAGACCAGCGCGAGCGAGAAAACGATGGAGATCGGCAGCAGAATCCACAATGTAGCGCGCGTGAGGTCCACCCAGAAATTGCCGAGAGTCCTGCTTTCGCGGCGCGCGATTCCCCGGATGAAAGCGATCGCGAGCGAAAGCCCAACCGCAGCCGACCAGAAATTATGCGTAGCCAGCCCGAGCATCTGGGGGAGGTAGCTCATAGTCGTTTCAGGCACATAGGACTGCCAGTTGGTGTTGGTGGTGAACGAGACCGCGGTGCTCAGCGCGAGGTCGGGAGCTACGTTTGCGAGGTGCTGCGGATTGAGCGGCAGCCAATGCTGCAGCCGCTCTACAACATAGGTCAGCAGCAGCGTCGCCGTGCTGAAGATCAGCATGGCGACGGCGTAGCCGGTCCAGTGCATTTCCTCCGCCGCGTCCACGCCGGTAAGCCGGTAGAGCAGCCGCTCGCAGGGCCCGAGCACAGGGTCGAGCCAGGTGGGGCGGCGCTCGAAGACCTGTGTCATGTAGCTGCCCATGGGCTTTGCGAGCAGGAGCACGCAGGCGATAAACAGTGATATTTGCAGCCAGCCGTTGAGCGACATCTTATAACTTCTCCGGGCGAAGCAGGGCGTATACCAGATAAACAAGCAGCAGCGCGGCCAATCCAAGCAGGACAAGGTTGAGCGTCATGCGTCCTTCTTTCCCAGCCGCCGGCAGCCGGAAACATAGGCGAGCGCCAACCAGAAAAATGCTGCACTCGCCGCCACGGAAACAAAATCGAGCATCGGAGCCTCCGCTTAGAAGTGGTAAATCAAGTCGCCGGCCACGGTGAACTGCGTTGTTTTTGTGCCCAGGTCGAAAGCCGGGCCGTAGTAGGAGTGCTCGATCCGCAGCTCAGGGCGAAAGGTTACGGTCGAGCCGATCCAGTGATTGATTCCGACTAAATGCTCCGAGTAGATGGTCTTATACCCGGTGCGCTGGCCGCGAATATCATCGACCATCTCGTTGCGGATGGTGAGCGAGTCGTGGTGGTGATTGAAGTCGCGCTCCACATAGTTCACAATCGCAGCGGACGGCGCATAGCATTGGCGCTGCCCGACCTGGCAAATCGCTCCGTTTGCCCCGGTTTCGGGCGCGATGGGATTTGCGACATTGCCCGCGACGTTGGGAACCTGGCGTTCGTACTGGTACCAGCCTTCAGTGTCGGTGTGCCACTGGCTTTTGCCGAACTTGTGATACCAGGTCAGGTAGTAACCTTGCAGGTTATTATAGGCATACTTGCCGTCGTTGATCGCGTTGGCGCAAAGATACAAGTTGTCGCCGCCGGTCTGCCACGTGTAGGCGACGCACCCGGTGGCGGTCGGCTTTCTATCGGCAGCGGTCCAGGGCGTGGCTTCGCAGCCCGCGGAAACGCCGCCCTGCAGCAGCCAGTGATCGCTCAACCTAACGCTCGCCACCGCGCCGGTTTGCGTGTAGCAGTCCACCGTGTACAGCAAGGAGTGGCTGTAGGTGTAGTTGTTCGGCGCAAGCTGCGCCTCAATGTCCGGCAGCGAGATATACCGGCCGATGCGCAGGTTCATGCCCTTCGCCACATGCGGAAACCAAAGGTCGGCGTAGAACATCACCGGGTCATAGCCGTAGGTGTTGTTGCTGCTTAACAGCTGCTGGCTGAAGATGCCCTTGGCGGTCGTGTAGCGGTAGTCCAGACCGTACAGGTTGGCGAGGCGGAAGCCCCAGTCGAAGTGATCCTTCTGCACCTCGTTGGGCAGCCGCTCGATATAGAGCACAGCCTGGTCCAGCTGCACAGAGTTCGGGATCACATCGTACGCAGTGGGGGCGTTCGCGTATTTGCCCCGGTTTGAGGTGCTGACGTTGAAGCCCGGGTCGAACCAGCCGTATATCTTGGTGCGCGACTTATTTCCATCTATGGCTTGCATAAGCGGATAGGTGTTTGTGTCCGGGGCGCCGATGGTAGGGCTGCCGCCGTAGGGCCAGTAGGAGAAAGGAAAAGGCGGCGCGCTGACCGGCGGGTCGTAGCCCACGGACTGCTCGGGCGCCGGAGCGTCAGCGGCAGATGCGGGAGGGTTCCAGTCCTGTTCGTAAGCCGCGGCAAGCCGGTGGAAAAAGCCCCCAGACTCGGGCACGGTGGCCTGCGCGGCGGCCTCAGCGGGCTGATCGGTTTTGGTTTGCGAAACACCCGGCGCACACCATAGCAGCGCTGCCAAGAGAGAGAGTACGGTGGAGCGAATCACGGTATAGCCTCCACGACCTAGGAGAAATGCAAAGGCCGTAGAAAGTCCGTAGGGAATCCGTAAAGAGTTTGTAAGTGGATTGTTAGTCCTTATCCCCGCCATCCGGGCGCAGGCGATAACCCACCCACGGCTCGCTCTGGATATAGTGGCGTCCGCCGGTTCGCTCCAGCTTTTTACGGACCTGTCCGATAAGCACGCGCAGGTACTCCGGCTGGTCCTCGCCGGCGGGGCCCCAGATCGAGCGGAGCAGCGCTTTGTGGGTCATGACGCGGTCCGGGTTGCGCAGCAGCAGCTCCAGCAGTTCGAACTCCTTGGGAGTCAGGCGCAGCTCCTCCCCGCACACGCTGGCCGTATGCGCGGCAGCATCCAGAACAAAGTCGCCGGCTTCGATCCGCGGCGTTTCCGGCTTTGGTTGCTCCACGCGGCGCAGCTGCACCCGTACTCGCGCCAGCAGTTCCGGCATGCTGAAAGGCTTGGTCAGGTAATCGTCAGCGCCCCCGTCCAAGGCTCGAACCTTCATCGCTTCTGTTTCGCGCACACTGAGCACGATAATCGGCGTCGCGGCGATCCGCCGCACGGCCTCGGTCAGCTCCAGGCCGTTCATCTCCGGCATCGCAAGGTCGGTAATCACCAGTTCTGGACGCTCGGCTCGAAAGCGCTCAAAGCCTTCGAGCCCGCTGCCCGCGACCGCGACCGAATACCCGCTGGCCCGCAGCGAGGCGCGCAGCATGCGGGTAATCTGCGGCTCATCGTCCACCACTAAAATCCGCTGCATACCATTCTCCTCGCCGTAAAATGCTGCTCATGCGATCGCTCCGCGCGCTTGCGGCAGTTCGATGGATGATCTCGTTCGGCGCCCTCGCCGGAATTGTACTGATCTACCGGCGCTGGCTCCACGTGAACCCGACTACGGTCGCGCTGACGCTGCTGCTCTATGTTCTTTTGCTGGCCGCCCGCTGGCCGCTCCGGGTAGCTGCCGCCGTCTCCGTTGCGGCCACCATCCTGTACAACTTTTACTTCCTGCCGCCGATCGGGGCGTTCACCATCGCCGACCCGCAAAACTGGCTGGCCTTGTTCGCGTTTCTGGCCACCAGCATTGTCGGCAGCCGGCTTTCGCAGTCCGCGCGCGAGGAAGCGCAAAGTGCGCGCACCCGGCAGGGCGAAATGGAGTTGTTATTCACGCTGAGCCGCGAAATCCTGCAGACCGGCAACATCGCCGAACTTGTCAGTATGCTGCCGCACCTGATCCGTCGCGCTCTCAAGGGCGATTCGGCGGTGCTTTACTTGCTTAACGGCGATCACGTGTACCGCTCTGGGGTGCAGGCAAACGCCGGCCCGTCCACAGCGGAGCTGCGGGAGCGCGCCGCCCGGCTCACTGCGGTTGAGATTACAGAAGCAGGGCAGGCGCGCATTCCCCTGCGGGAGGGCACTCGGCCGCGCGGCTTGCTCCTGCTCAACGGGCTGCGCCTTCCCGCTGAGACATTTCAGGCCATCGGCGGCCTGGTTTCCATCGCCCTGGACCGCGCCCAAGCGCTTGAAGACGCAGCGCGCAGCGAGGCCGGCAAAGAAAGCGAACGGCTGCGGGCGCTGATTCTCGATTCCATTACCCACGAGCTGCGCACGCCGCTCACCTCCATCAAAGGCGCCGCCAGCGCGCTGCTTTCGACCGCGGAAATAAGCGCTGAGGACCGCCGCGAACTGCTGACCATCGTCGACGAAGAAGCTGACCGCCTGAACCGCTTGGTGAGTAAGGCCTCGGAAATGGCGCAGATTGAGGCGTACGCGGTCCAGATGCACTTCACTCCGGTGGCGCCGCTGGAGCTTGTGGAGGCGGCGCGGGAAAGCTGCGCCTGGGTGTTCAGCACCCATCCGGTTCGGGTTAATTTGCCCGACCTGCCCAAGGTTTCCGCCGATGCCGCGATGGTGAGCAAGGTGATTGCGAACCTGCTTGAAAATGCCGGAAAGTATTCCCTGCCGGGCTCGCCGATCACGGTCTCCGGAGAGCAAAGGGACGGCTGCGTGTTGCTCAAAGTGGCCGACTGCGGCATCGGCATCGCGCCTGCGGAGCAGGGCTTGATCTTCGACCGTCTATACCGAGCAAATGCGCAGTACGGAAGCACACCTGGAACCGGGATGGGTTTGGCCATCAGCCGCGCCATTGCCGAGCGGCACCACGGCAGCTTGACTGTGACCAGTCAGCCAGAACAGGGTTCGGTCTTTACCTTCAGTCTTCCGCTGGCTTAGGTGCACAATTTTGCCCCACTCATAATTTATGGTGTTGCCGCTTTCGCGGCCATTTCAGCGAGAGTTCTACGCCGAGATGAGCCGCATCGAAGGCTGGAGCGTCCGTACCCTCCGTGACCGGATAGACTCCATGGTGTACGAACGAACCGCCCTCTCGAAAAAACCCGATGCCCTGATTGGTCAGGAACTGGATAGATTGCGGACACAAGGAACGGTTTCTCCCGCCCTGATCCTGAAAGATCCGTATGTCCTAGATTTTGTCGGGCTCTCGGACCGTTTTCTGGAGCACGACATTGCAGACGCGAGCCGGCGGGAGCTGGAAGCCTTCCTGCTGGAGCTGGAAACCGGTTTTTCCTTCGTCGCCCGTCAGAAGCGGATTCAACTGGACGGGAATGACTTTTATATCGCTCTTCTATTTTACAACCGCAAGCTTAAGCGCCTGGTGGCGGTAGAGCTCAAACAGGGGAGCTTCAAGGCGGAGTACAAGGGCCAGATGGAGCTTTATCTTCGCTGGCTCGCCAAGTACGAGAGGCAAGAAGAGGAGGCCTCCCCCTCGGGATAATCCTTTGTGCCGGCAAGAACTCCGAGCAGATTGAGCTGCTGGAACTCGATGCGTCCGGTATCCACGTAGCCGAATACCTGACGGTGCTCCCACCGGCCACGGTTCTTGAACGCAAGCTCCACGAAGCGATCACGATGGCGCGGGCGCGATTCGAATTAAAGAAGCTCGCGGATGGCAGTCCATGAGCACGGCGTTCGTTCCGGTACCGACCGCGTCGAGGTCTCTGCCGAGCTACAGCCGCTTTGATGAACTGCGCCGTGCTGAACGGCGTAGCCGCCGAAAACTCGAAGCGGAACTACGCCCTGGCCTTGGATCAACTATCGGCCTTCTGCGTAGAGCGGTGGCAGCCCGTCTCACAGGAGCTGCTGCTGGAATTTAAGGCCGCAATGCTGGAGCGGAAACTTAGCGCCTCCACCATCAACGTGAAGCTCTCGGCCGTCCGCAAACTGGTGGATGAGGCCAAGCGCGCCG
>CAXTVG010000056.1:0-9823 GCA_964247505.1 uncultured Acidobacteriaceae bacterium | reverse complement strand
ACGGTAAGCCGCTCCAGTACACGCGCGAGCTGGGGGCCGTGTACGTCGATTTTCCCGAAACCCTGCACGCGGGCGACGAGTATACGATCGACTTCTTCTACTCCGGCCATCCGAAAGCGACCGGGCGGTTCGGCGGCATGACCTTCGGCAAGGACCCGGCCGGGAATCCGTGGGTCGTGACCTCGTGCGAGGACGACGGCTCGAGCATCTGGTGGCCGTCGAAGGACCAGTGGCGGGACGAGCCGCAGGACGGCATGGAAATCTCGGCTGAGGTCCCGAACGGGCTCACCGATGTGTCGAATGGCAAGTTCGAGGGCAAGCAGGACCTCGGCGACGGCTACACGCGCTGGAACTGGCACGTCCACTATCCCATCAATAGCTACGATGTCTCGCTCAATATCGGCAAGTACGCGCACTGGAGCGACACCTACAGCGGCGTGCCGGTCGACTTCTACGCTCTTCCTGCGGACCTGGAAAAGGCAAAAACGCAGTTTACGCAGGCTAAAGGGATGCTTGACGCCTTCCAGCACTACTTCGGCGAGTACCCCTTTATCAAGGACGGCTACAAGCTCATTCAAGTCCCGTACACGGGCATGGAGCACCAAAGCGCCGTGACCTACGGCAATCACTTCACCAACGGCTATTACGGGCGCGACTGGACCGGCGTCGGCATCAGCCCGCGGTTCGACTTCATCATCATCCACGAGAGCGGGCACGAGTGGATGGGCAATGCGATTACGGCCCGCGATGTTTCCGACATGTGGATCCACGAAGGCTGGGACACCTATGCCGAGGGCTTGTACGTGGAGTATCGCTGGAGCAAAGCCGATGCAATCCGGTACCTGAATGGGCTGAAGCCGAAGATCAAAAATCAGGCCCCCATCCTGACCGCGCGCGGTGAAAACGAGCAGCCGACCGAGGACCAGTACTTCAAGGGAGCGCTGTTCCTCAACACGCTTCGCAGCGTGGTCGACGACGACCCAAAGTGGTTCGCCCTTGTCCACGACTACTACCAGGCATTCAAATACAAAACGATCCTGACGGAGGACGTGGTCGTTTTTTTTAACCAGCACACTGGCCTGGATTTGACGCCCGAGTTCGACCAGTACCTGCGCCATACGGCGCTCCCCACGCTCCAGCTGCGCTTCGATCCCGCGGTCGGGCGGGTTTCCTATCGCTGGAAGGTGGACGTGGACCCGTTCCGGATGCCGGTGCGGGTCGGCGACCCTGCACACTGGCAGCTGATTACCCCGACCACCGACTGGCAGGTAATGCCCACCGCGTTGACGCCCGAGCAGTTCCAGGTCGCGACCGACCTGTACTACATTGACGTGGAGAAGGGGACAGGCCCGGCGCTACACTAAAAGCTATGGCGACCACGACTTTCGCGACCCAAATCCAGCCCCGCACTCCGCGCGGCAAGTTTCACAACGAGCCTTTCACGGACTTCTCGCATGGCCGGCACGCCCACGAAATGGAAGCGGCTCTGAACTGGGTCTCGGACCAGCTGGGGCGCGAGTATCCGCTGGTGATCGGCGGCGAGCGTTTAACCGCTGGCGCGAAGTTCGAATCGCGCAACCCGGCCCGGCCGTCGGAGGTGATCGGCGTGCACCAGGCGGGCGGCGCGGGCGAGGCGGACAGAGCAGTCAAGGTTGCGCAGAAGGCGTTCGAGGGCTGGCGTTTTGCGCCGCTGGCCGAGCGCGTGTCGCTGCTGTTGCGGGCGTCCGAGATTATTCGCGAGCGAAAGTTTGAGTTTTGCGCCTGGCTGGTGTACGAGGTCGGCAAGAACTGGGCCGAGGCGGACGCAGATGTCGCCGAGTGCATCGACTTTCTCGACTTCTATGCCCGCGAGGCGCTGCGGTTGGCAGGGGCGGAGACGCCCATCCAGTACCCGGGCGAGCGGGACGAACTGGTGTACATACCACTGGGCGTGGGCGCGGTGATTCCGCCCTGGAATTTTCCGCTGGCCATTGCCATGGGCATGACCGCGGCGGCGATTGTGACTGGCAATACTGTAGTTCTCAAGCCCTCGCCGGATGCGCCGACGATCGCGGCCCGGTTTGTGGACGTGCTGGAAGAAGCCGGGATGCCGCCGGGGGTTGTCAACCTGCTTCAGGGCGACGGCCCGCACTGCGGCAACGCGCTGGTGGAGCATCCGCAGGTACGGTTCATCGCGTTTACCGGCTCGCGCACGGTGGGGCTCGAAATCAATGAAAAAGCCGCGAAGCCGCGCGCGGGGCAGATCTGGATCAAGCGGACGATTCTGGAGCTGGGCGGCAAGGACGCCACGGTGGTGACGGCAGACGCGGATGTGGACGCGGCAGTTGAGGGCGTCCTAGCCGCGGCGTTCGGGTTCAGCGGACAAAAATGCTCGGCCGGTTCGCGCGCGATCGTCGAGGACGCGATTTATGACACGTTTTTGGATAAGATCCGCGAGGGAATCGAGGCAATTTCTGTCCGGGACCCGAAAACGAACCCGCGCATGGGCCCGGTCATCAACGAAGCGGCCCGGACGAAGATTCTGGGCTACATCGAGCGGGGCAAAAGCGAAGGGCGGCTGATTGCAGGAGGCAGCGCGGTTGAAACCGAGGAGGGCGGCTACTTCATCGAGCCTACGGTGTTCGCCGATGTCCACCCGAACGCGCGTTTGGCTCAGGAGGAGATCTTCGGGCCGGTGCTGGCGATCCTGCGGGTCAAGAACTTTTCAGAAGCGATGACGGTGGCGAACGGGACGGAGTTTGGGCTGACCGGCTCGGTCTATGCAAGCGCCCCTGAAACGCTCGACCGGGCGAAACAGGAGTTCCACGTGGGCAACCTGTACCTGAACCGCAAGTGCACGGGCGCGATGGTGGGGGCGCATCCGTTTGGAGGGTTCAACATGTCGGGGACGGACTCCAAGGCGGGCGGCCCGGATTACCTGCTGCACTTCACGCAGGGTAAAACTATCGCCGAGCGTTTAACGCGTTAAGCGAGCTATTCGGGCCGCCATTTCAAGATCGAGACGGAGGCCCGTTTGCCCTAGGGTCGCGCCTTCAATCGTTCCACGACTGATGCGAGCTTGACCGCCTCCGCGCTGAGGTGGGTAGCCAAGCTCGCACCGGCCTGTACGGGTTTACACCGCCTGGAGGATCTGGCTTCCAGCCGCGGCAGCAGCTTCGGCCAGGAGGCGATGGTGGATGGTAAACAGGGCGAGCTCGAGCCGGTCGGAAACGCCGGTTTTGTCGTACACGCCGCGCAGGTAGTTCTTGATCACCTGCTCGGTCGTGCCGAGCCGGAGCGCGATCTCTTTGTTCTTACACCCCTGCACGATCAGCGCCACGATCTTCATTTCCTTGGGCGTGAGGCGGTCGCGGACGCGCGCACCCACTACATCCTCATCGGAGATGACCGGAGCAGCATTGGCGGCAGTGTGGATAGCGCGCTCGCCGCGGCCTACCCGCCGGACACAGTCGACCAAAGTAGGGCCGGTGATGGAGCGGAAAAATAATCCGTGCACGTGCGCGGCCAGGTAGGGCTGCTGCGCCTCGTTGTTTTCGAGGATTGCAATGCCGCGGCTGCCGACGGAGCAGATCTGCTGCATGAGCTGTTGTGGGTCCTGCTTCAGCGTGGAGCCGAACAAAACCGTGGCTCCGCGGAAGGTCACCAGCGCGCTTTGAAGCCGCTCCGCGTCGGGGCACTGGGCGATGATGCGGAAATCGTCTTCCATCGAAAGCACCTTAGCGGTTCCGGTGCGAAAGATGGCCTGGTTGTCAGCGAGAATTACCTTATTCATCGTGCATGATCCTTGTGGCCTGAGCTGCCGCGCCTGGTGGACGCGGTGTCTACGCTTGGCTCCTACGGGCTGAAGCTACCCGCAAAAGTTTTTGGCTCACAGAATCCGGGACAAAGTGTTTCAGTTTGGGAAACTTTACACCAAAGAGTGGAGGCTTTGCTAAACCTCTCTGGTGCGGTACGGCGATTCATGCTTGTGGTGGAGTAAGAGTACCCTGATTCAGAATCTTTGCAAGAACTTTTTTCATTATTTTTTCGCTACAACCTTTGTGTAATCAGCATGTGTTTGCAAAGCACGCAACTGAGTATCGTAATAGTTACATATCAAGTATGAAACTTTTTACACACGCGCAAGCAGCCGCGTCGCATACAATCGAAGCTCCATGGCAAAGCCCGTCATTCTCGCTGTCGATGACGATATCAGCGTCCTGGAGGCGGTTGTTCAGGATCTGCGCCGGCAATATGGGGAGCGCTACCGCATCCTCCGGGCCGGTTCAGGCCAGGCCGCGCTCGACACCTGCGAGCAGCTGAGCAAGCGGGGCGACTCGGTTGCGCTGATTGTTTCGGACCAGCGTATGCCGGGCATGACCGGCGTCACTCTGCTGGAGCGCGTGCAGGCTATCTACCCGGATGCGAAGCGGACCCTGCTGACGGCCTATGCGGATACCGAAGCGGCGATCCAGGCGATCAACAGCGCGCGCATCCACTACTACCTGACGAAGCCCTGGGATCCGCCGGAGGAGCGGCTCTACCCGGTGCTCAACGATCTGCTGGAGGCGTGGGGAAGCGGGCACAAGCCGCGCTACGAGGGGCTGCAGGTAGTGGGCACGCGGTGGTCGGCCGAGGACCATCTGGTTCGCGATTTTCTGAGCCGGAATCAGGTCCCTTTCAAGTGGGTGGATCCGGAAAAGGCCAATGGAGACGCCGCCGCCCTGCTGGAGCGGTACGGCGCGGGAGATATGAAGTTACCCGCGGTGTTATTCCCCGACGGGACGGCGCTTTCGCAGCCGAAGCTGCCGGAGCTGGCGGCGCGAGTGGGCCTGAAAACCGCGGCGGAGAGCCACTTTTACGACCTGGTCATTCTCGGGGGCGGCCCGGCCGGGCTGGCCGCTGGGGTGTACGGCAGCTCGGAAGGGCTGAAAACGCTGCTGGTCGAGCCGGAAGCGCCCGGCGGGCAGGCAGGGTCGAGCTCGCGCATTGAGAATTACCTGGGATTTCCGGCCGGTGTGAGTGGGGAAGACCTGGCCCGGCGCGCCATTACCCAGGCGACCCGGTTCGGCACCGAATTTATTACGCAGTCCGCGACCGGCATCACGAGCAAGGACCAGTATCACCATATTCAATTGGGCGATGGCCGTGAGGTCAGCTGCCGGGTGTGTTTGCTCTCGACCGGCGTGCGCTGGCGCCGTTTGGACGTGCCGGGCGCGGACCGGCTATTGAACGCGGGCGTCTACTACGGCGCGACCCTGAGCGAGGCGCCCACCTGCACGAACGAGGAGATTTTCATCGTGGGCGGGGCAAACTCGGCCGGGCAGGCGGCGGTGCATTTCGCAAAATTCGCCCGCAAGGTGACGATGCTGGTGCGCGCTCCCTCGCTGGTGAACAGCATGTCGAAATATTTGATCGATCAAATTGCTGCGACATCGAATATTGAAGTGGAAACAGGCGCTCAAGTTTCTGAGCTGGCGGGCGATACACATCTTGAGTGCATCGCCGTCCTGCAAAACGGGCAGGTAAGCCAGCGTCCGGCTTCCTCGTTGTTCATCTTTATTGGCGCGGCGCCGGAGACGGACTGGCTGCCGGGTTGCGTACAGCGCGACGAGCGGGGATTTATTCTGGCCGGCCCCGATCTTCGCAAGGCGGGCAAACTGCCGGCGTGGTGGCAGGAGGAGCGCGACCCGTACCTGCTCGAAACAAGCACACCCGGTATTTTTGTCGCCGGAGATGTGCGGCACGGATCGGTGAAACGCGTGGCGTCCTCAGTGGGCGAGGGCTCGATCGCGGTGCAGTTTATGCATCAGTATTTGGCGCAGTTTTAGCGCCGGAAAGCGGAACGGGCGGGTTTACACCGTTCAAAACAAACGACGATGGCGGACCAAACGGAGAACGGAGCGCAAGCGCGGCCGGCAAAGCTCGACGGGGAACTGCTTGCCGAGCTCAAGCGGGTTTCCACACTTTGTTCTCTTGCGGAGGCGGATCTGCCGCTGCTCCAGGGTGCGGAGTGGGTCGATTTGCCCAAGGGGGGGCACCTTCTTCCCGCCGCGCCCGGCCGCTACTCGTTCTACGCCTTGCTTGCGGGCGAGCTTGCGATCAGCAAACTTGAGGACGGCCGCGAAACATTCCTGATGCGCCAGCGCGCCGGGGAAACCTTCGGCGAGGTTCCGCTGCTTTCGGGCTGGCGCACGGTTGCGGCAACCTGCCTGGCGATCGAGCCTTGCCGGCTGTTGCAGATGCGGGAGGAGATATTTTGGCGGCTGCTGGCCGGCTCGCCCCCGGTACGGGAGGCGATCCTGGCCAACCAGGGGCGGCGGATGGAAGTCTACCAGGCTATGGCGCTGCACCGGGAAAAACTGATCTCGCTCGGCACGCTGGCGGCCGGGCTCATGCATGAGCTGAACAATCCCGGCGCCGCGGCCAGGAGAGCAGCGGCGCAGCTCAGGGAGAATATCTCGCGTGTCCAGCAAATATCGCTGCGAATGACACGTACGCCCTTCAGCCCGGAGCAGACCGAGTGCCTGGTGAGATTGCAGGAAGAGGTGCTCACTTTGGAGCGGCCGGTTTCGCTTTCAGCGCTGGACCAGTCGGACCGGGAAGAAGAGCTGGCGGAGTGGCTCCAAAGCTTGCAGATAGAAAATGCATGGGCTCTGGCACCGACTATGGTGAGCGCGGGCTGGGGGCGGGAACATATCGAATGCGCGCGGGATCGTTTCCCTCCCGGCACCCTGTCGGACACCCTCAACTACCTTCAGGCGCTGATCAGCAGCATGCAGCAGGTCGGCACGATTGAGGAAAGCATCGGGCGCGTAACGGACCTGGTGAGCGCGGTCAAGAAATACGCCTATGATGACAAAAACCGGCAAAAAACCGTGGACGTGCGCGATACCCTGCTCAGCACACTGACCATCCTTGGCCATAAGTTCCGTCAAAAAGCGATTCAGGTGCACCGGGAGCTGCCGCCGGGAGAAACCAAGATTACCTGCGTGGGCGCGGGGCTGGCGCAGGTGTGGACCAACCTGCTCGACAATGCCATCGACGCGGCGCCCGAGAACGGCGAGGTAGCGGTGCGGCTGTGGACTGAGGAAAACTCGGTTTGCGTGGCGATCCGCGACAATGGGCCGGGCATTCCGCTGGAGCACCGGGCACGTATTTTCGAGCCGTTCTACACAACCAAGGAGTCCGGGTCGGGTACCGGGCTGGGCTTGGAGATCGCGCACCGGATCGTGGTGGGGAGCTTTCACGGAGAGATTGAGTTTACAAGCGAGCCGGGCGCGACGGAGTTCCTGGTGCGGCTGCCGATGGAGAATGGATCGGATGCGAACGGCTGCGCCGTGGCGACTGCGTAGGCGTTAAGAGCCCTCGATCGTGTCGATCCGTTCTTCGTGATTCCTTATTACTTGGACGATCTTGCCCACGCTGCCGGCAAGGGATTCAACCGTCGTTGCCAAGGAGTCTACCTTCGTTACCAGAGTGTCCATCTTCGTTCCTAACTTTGCAATTTGCTCATCCTGTCGCCGGAAGCCTTCCTCCTGCCGCCGAAAGCCCTCTTCCATGGTGTGGGCCATAAGTTCCACGCTTTGTGCAAGGGCCTCATGACGCTCAGTCAGTTTTTCGATGCGCTCGTCTACCGTCATACCGACAGATTACGCCACCGGAGTTCAAAAACGAGTTGAATTATTAGAGGAATCGCCTTACGTGGCTGGGCGGGGTGCCCCCCGTTCGTAAGGGCAGCCGCATGAGTGACGCAGGAGCAGTTCGACGGGCAGCACCACCTGCGTAACCTTCCCCAGCGGCACCTGCTTTTTCATCTTCGCGAACAGGATGCGCCCGGCAGTTTGGCCGAGCTCCTCCGCGGGCTGGCGCACCACGGTCAGGGCAGGGTGGAGCAGATCGCCGAGCTCCAGATCGTCGAAGCCCACCAGTGCAATGTCTTCCGGGACGCGATACCGCAGACGCAGCAGGGCTGACAAAATGCGCCGGGTGGTCAGGTTGTTGCCCGCGAACAGTGCTTGCGGCGGCTTGGGCTGTGCGAGGGCTTCGAGCAGCACCCGGCGGGTGTCCTCCTCGGAAGCGCAGTTGAAGTTGCCGCGCGGCTGGCGATGGGCGCCACGCATGGCAGAAGCGTAGCCCGCCCAGCGGCGCTCCATGGTGTACAGACCGGATCTGTGGCCCAGAAAAAGGATGCGGGAAAGCCCGTGTGTTTCGAGCAGGTGTTCGGTAAGGAGGCGCGCCCCTTGCTCGTTTTCGGTAAGCACGGAGTCGGTCTCGCCCGCGCCCTTGGGTGAAAGCGGACGATCAAGAAGCACCACGGGGATTTCCCGAAACTCCGGCTCGCCCAGCCGGCAGCTGTCCGAGCCCGCCGGGATCACCACCATACCCTCGACGTGGCGCTGCAGCATGCGCTGGGCTTCCCGGTACTCGTGGTCTGCGTCGTCGTTGGTCAGGGTGAGCAGGACGGTGTAGTCGTGCGCGCTGGCAACCATGTTGAGCGCGTGGGCGCAGGTGGCGTAGAAGGGGTCGTGGAGGTTCGGGAGGAGCAGGCCGATGGTGCGCGACTTGGAGCTGCGCAGGGCGCGGGCCATCTCGTTAGGCCGGTAGCCGAGCTGCGCAACAGCCTTGCGGACGCGGGCGGCGGTAGCTTCAGAAACGTGCTCGGAGCCGTTCAGGACGCGGGAAACGGTCATGGTGCCGACGCCGGCGGTATGCGCGACGTCGTTCATTGTGGGTTTTCTGGGCATGGGTGCGAGAAGAGCATACAGCAGCGGAGCGCTCTAACAAACCGGACCTTCGCTATGGCGCGTAGCGGGGCACCATGGCCGCGCCCAGCAGGCCGGAATCGGTACCAAGCATGGCGGGAAGAATATTGGTCTTGCCCGGAGTAAAGGTGTATTTGTCCCCCGGCATGGTGAGGCGGTAGACGTAGCTGGCGCGCTCGAGCTCTCGGAATAAAGCGGGCGCGAACAGGGGCCATGCCGCGGACGCGCCGCCGCCGATCACGTAGAGCGGCACGTTGAGGATGTTCACGAGGCCGGCGAGGCTCAGGCCCAGGGCGCGGCCGACCGTGTCGTAGACCACAAGCGCGCCTTCATCGCCTTCCTCGGCAAAGCGCGCGACGGCGCGGGCGGTCACCGGCTCGCCGCGGTCGATGAGGTCGCGGGTGCGCGGGGAGCGGCCCTCGTAGGCGGTTTCGCGCGCCATGCGGGTGATGCCGGTGGCGGAGGCGAACAGCTCCAGGCAGCCACGGTTGCCGCATGGGCAGGCGATGCCCTCGGGCCAAACGGAAACGTGGCCGGCCTCGCCCGCCATGCCGCGGAACCCGTGCCAGATTTTGCCGCCGAAAATGAGGCCGTTGCCCACGCCGGTACCGAGCGTGAGCATACACAGCGAGTCGGCCGCGTGGCGCTCGCCCGCTCCGGCGTGGGCTTCGGCGAGAGCCGCGGCGTTGGCGTCGCTTTCGATAATTACGGGGAGGTCGAGCCGCGCTTCGAGCTCGGTTTTGAGCTCAAGAGCGTGGAAACCGGGAAGATTGGGCGGCTCAAGCAGGCGGCCCTCGGGCAGCTCAATCGGCCCGGGGCTGCCGACGCCGATGCCTTCAAGGCCGGCTCGGCCGCCGCACTGCTCGATCACGCGGCGGATGCCATCAGCCATGTCGCCGAGCACCGCCGGGGGCCCGTCGGAAACGCGCGTGGGAATGGCCACGGAGCTGAGCCGCTCCCAGCTGCTGGAGTAACCCGCGATTCGCAGGTTGGTGCCGCCCATGTCTACTCCGACCGTGAACTTCGCCATGGTGATCGTGTGGTCCTTCGCGGGGGATGTGCGCCCTTGGCAAGGGTAC
>CAXTVG010000055.1:0-9830 GCA_964247505.1 uncultured Acidobacteriaceae bacterium | reverse complement strand
GTCGTCGTAGATCACGTCGATCTCGGCGTTGTTGGCGATGGACTTGAGGGTGATGTGCGGCACGCGCTCGTAGACAAAGCCGGAGCGTACGCGGCCTTGGGTCTGCCTCGGAGTTTCGAGGGGAACGCGCTTGCTCAGCTCGGCTTCCTTCTTCCGGCCTTCAGGCGAGTCGGCGAGCAGGTAGTAGGGGTAGCGCGCACCCATGATGCGGGCGCGGGCCAGCGCGAGCGCGACGCGGGAAGTGTCGATGGTGATCCAGCGCTCGATAACCTGAACTGCAGTTTGAACTACATAACGTTTATCGTCTCCGAAGCCAGATTGTCTCGTGTCGTCCCAAATATCCGAGTGACTTTGAAAGCCAAAATCTTCGAAGGGACGCACGAAACCGAGAGTTTGGCCGGAGAATGTAAGTCGTTGCGCTTTCCTTAGTCGCTCCATTCCGCTGAAGTTTGTCTTCCACCCCCCTTTTTTCACCTCGAAATGGCGATTTCGGAAGCTGTACTGGAACTGTGTCGTTGCACTTCCGGATTGCGATGTTAAGGGGTTCATTCTTGCTAGACGATGAAGAGGCTTCTTTGCTGGCATAAAGAATCCAGCTTCATCGAAATCGTATTTGAAGTTTGCGTCGAGTTCCGATTGCCGCTCGCGAAAGCTTTTCCGGAGTTTGATCGTACCGGAGGACCTTGAGTACCAGAGCACAAAGTCTCGTGTGCTATCGAGCGCCGCTGACGCTTTGCCTGTCGTAGTTCGGTAGACGATTTGGGCCAAACAGTTTTCATCACCAAACACCTCATCCATAACCGCTCTCACCCGGTGCACATTCTCATCCCCGATCTGCACAAAAATCGACCCGCTCTCCGTCAACAACTCCCGCGCCACCGTCAGCCGATCCCGCAAATACGTCAGATACGAGTGAATCCCATCCCGCCACGTGTCCCGGAAGGCCTTGACCTGCTCCGGCTCGCGGGTGATGTGGTCCACGTTGCCGTCCTTCACGTCGCGGCTGGTGGTCGACCACTGGAAGTTCGAGTTGAACCGGATGCCGTACGGCGGGTCCAGATAGATGCACTGCACCTTCCCCCGCAGCCCTTCCCGCTCGGCGAGCGAGGCCATCACCTGCAGGCTGTCGCCCAGGATCATGCGGTTGGACCAGTGCGCGTCGTGCTGGTAGAACTCCGTCTTGGCGTCCTCGCTGGGCAGGCCGTTGAAGTCGGCGAACAGGTTGCACTGCTCCCCCTCCTCGCGCGCGGAGGCCCGGCTGCGCCGCCGCAGGTCGTCGATAATCGCCTTCGGATGCACCTTCTCCTGGATGTACAAGGGCGGCGCAGGCACCAGGAGATCGGCGTCCCCGTCCTCCGGATACTTGCCCCGCCAGATAAGCTGCGGATCGAGGTCGCGGTTGCGCCGCCGGTACGCCACGCGGATCGGCCGCTGCTCCTCGGCCCGCATCACGGACTGGAACTCCGCCGTGGGCAGGTTTCTGCGGGAAGCGTCCTCGTGGGTAAACGCTTCCACCTTTTTTTCGCTGAACTGCTGTGCCTTGGGGGGGCGCGTGGTTGCCATGCCTGTCCTCTTAATCCTGCACCGCGAAAGCGGCTTCGCTGTGGCTGACTGCTGTTTCGATCATGTTGCGGAAGTGCCCCTCGACCTCGCGGATGAACTCCGATTCGATGGCATAAACCGAGGTGAACTCGGCGAATGCCCAGCGGCCATACCGGCCGCTGTTGTTGACCCCGGGAACCCAGTAGGTATCCATGGTGCGCTTCTTGTCCTGCGCGTCTTCGCCGCGGTAGCCCTTGATCTCGACCACCAGGTGGAGCGGGTCGTCCGCTCCGCGGCCGTCATCGACCAGCACGATGAAGTCGGGGCGGTAAATCCGGCTCTCGGCGCCGTAGCGGTACGGCACCTCGAAGCCGAGGTTGTGGTTCTTGACATACGCCCGCACCCGCGGGTGAAACTCCGCCACCCGGCAAAACTCCGCCTCCCAGTCGCTGTCGAGGATGATCCAGTTCAGATGGCAGCGGTCCTTCGGTTGCCAGCGCTCCGTCTTCGAGGTGTTGAAGTTGACGTGGACGGTGGAGCCGGCCGGGTTGTAGGGGTCAAGCAGCGCCTTGATCTTTTCCGAGCCGACGGACGCAGCCGTGATGGCCGCGGTAATGCGGTCACAGGCCATGTCGATGATCTCCGGACTGCGGACCTGCGCCGGAACCGTACCGCCCTCGCAGAGGAGATACTCGTCGAGCCACTGCTTGACCACGCGCCGGAGTTTGCCGAAGAGGTTGGGATCGAAGGGCTGCCCGGGATCGCGCCACCGGGTCTGCACCAGGTGCGCGGTGACCGCGTAAAGGATGCTGGACGGGCGCTCATCGCCCCGATGCTGGACGGTGAGGTTGACCCCCTCGCCGACGATGCCCTCGTTGCGGGTATTCGCAGGGCCGATCAGCTCGGGGGTAAGGGTGAGGCGGGAGTCCGGGGTGAACTCCGCGGTGATCTGCTCCGACGGCAGCTCGACCCTGTAGCCCAGGACGCGTGGAAAGCGGATTTCGAACTGCTCGCGCTCGGGCACGGCGCGCACCTGGACGGTTTCGCGCGGCGGCTGCGCAGGCGCCACAACCGGCTTGGCGGCGAAGTCGAACGGGATGCCGAGGATGTCGGCGTACTCGACGTTGAACAGGCCCTCCTCGTTGAGCTGATAGGACTCGCGGCGCAGCGCCCGGCCGATCACCTGCTCGCACAGCAGCTGCGTCCCGAAGGCACGGACCCCGAGCACGTGCGTGACCGTATTGGTGTCCCAGCCCTCGGTAAGCATAGAGACCGAAACGACGCAGCGGATGGAGTCGCCCAGGCGGCCGCGCTTGCCGACCGTGTTCATGACTTCGCGCAGGAGGTCCTGCTCGGTAAGCTGTTCCGCGCCCGCGCCGCTGCCCTCGCGCGCGATCTTCTCCTGCCGGAAGCGTTCGATCTCCGCGGCGGCCGCTGCACGGAACGCGGGATCGAGCGCATCGCCGGACTCCAGCTGTTCGCTGTCAATCAGAAGGGTGCGCGGGCGCGGAAGGGGGATATTGTTGTCGTCGTAGTTGCGGAACAACTCAAGCCGGCCCTGCTCCAGGTGCTCCTGGCCATTCTCGTCCACACGCAAAAACCCTGAAATGTAATCGTAGACCAGCTTTGAGGCCGAAGTGTTGTTGCAGACGATGATGAAGCAGGGCGGTACCTCGAGCCCCGACTCCTTCCACAGATCGTAAGTTTTCCGGTAGTGGCCGTAGAGCGCGTCGAGCGCCGTGCAAAGCTGCCGGGGCAGCTTGAGCGGATCGAGCTCCTCCGCCTTGCCGCGGCCCTTTTTCGGCATGTCCTTGCGGATGTGCTCCCACAGGTTGCGGAAAACCGGGACCTGCTCCCCTGGAATATCGTCGGCGACCGGCACTCTCGGCAGCTTGACAATGCCGCACTCAATCGCATCCATGAGCGAGAAGTCGCTCATGGTCCAGGGAAACAGGGTGCCTTCGGCGTAGCCGGAGCCGCGCAGGAAAAATGGCGTTGCCGAAAGATCGATAATGCGCTGGACACCAAGCTTTTCCTTAACAGTCTCGAGCCCCGAGATCCAGAGCCGGGCTGCCTCGCGGTTCTTTTCGGCTTCCTTCCTTTCGTCTGCCGCGAGCTGTTCTTCATCCGCGCCGCCCGGCTTTTCGCGGTAGCAGTGGTGCGCTTCATCATTCAGCACCAGAATGTTTTTCAGGCTCATCAAGGGCGACAGCACCCGCTGCAGCATCTTGCCGGGCGCTTCTTTGCCGGCGAGGTCGCCTTCGCGCCCTCCGAGCAGGGCGCGGCCGCCCTTCGAGAGCTCCAGCTCCTCGCGCATCTTGAACGCGTGGTAGTTCGTAATGACGATCTCTGCGCGCAGCATGGCAGGCAGCATATCCGCAGGCAACAGCTCGCGGCTCCGGTAGTAGCTGTCCGGGTCGTTCGGCTGCAGCACCCGCAGGCGGTCGTTGATGGTGAGGCCGGGCGTGACAATGAGAAAGCCCCGTGTGAAAGACGAGTTCGGCCGCCGCACTGCATTGATCGTCTGCCAGGCGATGAGCATGGCCATGACCGTGGTCTTGCCTGCCCCGGTCGCGAGCTTCAGCGCCAGGCGGTTGAGCCCCGGATTGGCATCCGCGTTCGCCTTGGCGAGGTCATCCAGGAAGCTCTTCGCGACCCTGCCGAGCTTCGGCGCGACCTCCGTAAGCCAGATCGCTGTCTCGACCGCCTCGGTCTGGCAGAAGAAGGGGCGTGTGTTTTGAAACTGGTGGTGGCGCCAGTGTTGCAGCAGGCGCGCAGTCTCGGGCGTCACAAGCCAGTCGTTCGGGCTGGGGAGCCGCCGCCACCGCTCCACCTGGTCCCGAAGTTCGTTGAGGATCGGACCCACGGCGTACTGCTGCTCGCCAGTGGAGACCCCGGTTTCATCCTCGAGAGCCAGATTGCCTTGCTTCCCGCCGCCTTTCCGCTTCCTCGGCCTTGGAATCGGCGTGACAAACTTCGCCCTCCGTCTGCCGGGGAGCACCTGCTGTGTCGGCTGCCCGTCCTCGTCGAGTTCCCAGTGCCGGGTGGGGTAGACATAGGGCGAGTTCAGGATGGGGCTGTCGAAGAAGGGGTTCCCCGTGTTCAAAACAAATCTCCTGGCTGCAAGCTCGGCGGGATGGACAACGACCTGTATCAGCATCTCACTTCCGGCCAGGAGCGGGAGATGACCCAAGTCACTAAGCATGGACTCCCTCCACGCATCAGGAGCTCTACCCCTTGTGCTCGGGAGCGTCAGAACAGCCTCTACCCTGATCCGAACAAGCCCGACCCTTCAGCTCCGGATCAGGTTGCGTTGTTTGCTCCACAGCGGTCGATGCTGTCCGCCTCCCACGACTTGTCCTGACGCATGAAAGAGCCGGGCCCTGCGCAGGGCGAACCACAAGTAACCTTGCGCATTATAGAAGCCGGGGTTCTGGTCGATCGCCTCCGTCTGGTGATAGCTTTCGCTGCCGACATAGGCTAAGTGCAGGGCGAAGTTCGAGTAGAACTGCTGCTCCACCGATAAGTTCCAGCTTTCCGTAACGCCTAAGTGGAACTCGTTTGAGAAAACAGTCGGAATGGTAAGCGGCGTCGTAAAGGTGCTGCCGGCCGCCGGTTTGTTGGCGAGTGAAAAGAACGGAGGAAAAGGGCTCTTGCCGCCGGTGCCCGCGAACGCCGACCAGGGATCGGCGAAGGGGATCGGCGTTGCGCCTGCATAAAAGGTATAAGTCGGGCTGAACGGTTCCACCTCCGACACATGCCCATAGGCCGAGTAAGGCAGCGGCGCGTCAAACAGGCCGAAGCCGGCGCGGACGGCGGTGTTTGGCAGCGAGTGCGGCTGCCAGGCAACACCGACGCGCGGCTCATAGTAGCCATACGTCCGGGGCATCAAGCTGGCGGTCACACCGCGATCTCCAGGGAAGTTCAAGCCCTGCGGCGCGTTCGGGAATACCGTGCTTTGCTGCCCGGGAACAAACGCGGAACCGAGGCCGCCGACCACCAAAGGAGCGATATTCGGGTCCCAGCGCAGGCCCGCCGTGACGGTCACGTTCGGGCGAAGGCGGTACTGGTCCTGCGCATACAGCCCCAGCTGCCAGCCATGCACGCCCTGCACCAGCCCCGCGCCCTGCGTAAAGCCGCCCGCGTCGCCCAGCAGGAAATCCGCGAGGCCAAAGTTAGTGAACGAGCCGTGAAAGCTCACGATGGGCTGCGCCGGGTACTGTGTCACCTGCTCTGAGAACTGGTGCCAGGCGTTGCTGCCCTGCCGGTCGCCGTCGGCCGAGGCGCCGGTCTCTGTCGGGAAGGAGAAGCCGCTCTGCATCTAGCCACCACCCATGTTCAGCACGTTGGTGGTGCCGGGCGACAGCAGCACGAGGCTCGAAGGATCGCGGCCATTGAGCGGCAGCTGCGAAATGGCCCGCTCGTTCACAATGTTGCTGATTTCGGCGGTGGTGGTGTTGATCACCGAGGCGTTCGCCGTAACGGTCACGGTGTTTTCTGTCGCGCCAACCGTGAGCACCACGTTCGCGGTGGCCTGCTCGCTTACCGTGAGCACAATGCCTTGCTGCTGGTAGCTTTGGAATCCATCCCGGGTGACGTTCAACGTGTAGGCACCGGGAGGCAGCGCGGTAAGGGTGTACTCGCCGCGGCCGTTGCTGTTGAGCAGGCGGTCAGCGCCGGTGCCGGTATTGTCCAGCACGAGGTGCGCGCCGGGAATTGCAGCGCCGCTCGGGTCTGTAATCGTTCCGGTCAAGGTCGCGCCTGTGGTCTGCGCGCGCGCATCCGGCGCGCATTGGTTGAGCACGGCAGAGCCTGCGACCAGGAGCAGGGATCCGGTAACCAGCGAGGCGGCAAGTGTTTTGCGCGTTGCGAAACTGACTCCAGCAGAACAACAGCACACTTGCTCGAAGTAGGAGGCTGAGCAGTCCCGCGCCGACCGGCTCGCCCGGCAGAAGAACCGCTCTATGCGGTGCGTGTGTGCTTTTCATCGCGCCTCCGGGTCTTGCCCGCGATTGCGGGCTTCCAGAGATGAACGTTATTCACTCAGCGCAACGGTGCGCATCCGTCGAAAGTCGGACTGCGCCGATTTCCCGTCAGACGGGACTCCTCTCCCGCCTCGCATATGCAGGTAGACCGACCGGCGACAGTTGACGTGGCTTTCCGTCAGGAAAAGGCCACACGCGACGACTTTTTACCGAATACACCCATGGGAGAAATGGGGGTCAATCGATAAACGTCGAAAATCGTGTGCTAACGACTTTTCAAATCCTTCAAGTGCGCTGCACCGAACAGCGCCTGACCCCAGAGTAGGTAACGACAACCGCGTTTCTCGGTACTGATCCGTAATCCAAGAACACTTTCACTGGCCACGCCGTCAGAAGGACGAGATACCAGCTCCGAGAACCGCAAAGCCTAGAAGGAGACTGAGTACAACGAAAACCCAGAAGGAGATGGGGCTTTTAGCGCGATAGACCATCCCGCCATACCTGGTTGGCGTCTCGCCCCTGGAGATTCCTCGCACAATCAACACAAGAAAGGCCAAGCCTCCGAGCGTAAGCAAACTCGCCTTGAGAGCGTGCCGAAATGCGTATAAACCAGCGAGCATGGCAGCACGATAGCAGAAGGCGTTTGCGCAACGCAGGGTCCGCAATTCCGGTCCGGTTTGTCTTAGGTAACGACAAGTCGCAATGTCGGTAGCTATCAGGTGGAAGCGGTCGCGGGTGACCCGGAACGCGCGACGTCGCGCGAACGAACGGTTGTGCATGTCGGCCTACCTAAGCCAACACCGGCGGTACTGCGATTGCCTTTCCGCCGGCAATAGGTTTATGCAATGGAACCTTATTGTACGATCTGTGACGTTTGCTGGAGTGACCCCAAATGCGGCTACAGGTGCGCCAGTCCGCGTTGCAGGGCTTTCACAACAGCCTGGGTCCGGTCGGTCACCTCGAGGCGCATCAGGATCACGCTTACGTGCGACTTCACCGTGGCCTCCTTGATGCGCAGCTCGTCGGCGATCTCCCGGTTGCTCCTGCCTTTGACCAGCAGCGAAAGCACCTCACGCTCGCGCGGGCTCAACTCACTATCGGGCGTGCGTGTTGCCAGCGCGCGAGTTACCGGGGAAGGCAGAAAGAAGCGAGCAGATCGTGCTCCTGTTCCTCGCCATGGCGCAGGTTCCACACCGCATCCCGCGCCTCATGAATGGTGGTGCGTACCTGCGTGCGCGCGTAGCCGAGCAGCACGTTCTCGGGCGACTCCACCCGCTCCACGTTGCGGCTCGCAATCGCCTCCAGCAGCGCGGAGATGCTTGTACATCCCTGGATCACGGTGTCGTGCATCTCGCGCGCCAGACGGCTGCGCTCCGCCAGCACCGCCTCGAAACGCAAGCGCAAGCCGCGGATCCGCGAGCGATACATTGTCCACGCAGCGCCCGCGAGCAGAAGCAGAAACATCGCCCAAAACCACCAGGTCTCGTACACATGCGGCTCTTTGGTGAAGAGTACGGAAGTCGCCGCGGTGAGCGAAGCATCGTTGACCGCGAAAGCAGCTACGTCAAACCGGTATTGACCCGCGGGGAGATTGGTGTAGGAAGCCGTGCGGCTTTCCCCGGCATAGTTCCACCCCTTGTCGTAGCCCTCCAGCCTGTAGCGGAAACGGATGGCGTTCTGCGGACGCAGCATCACGGGCGCATACGACAGCTCCAGGCGAGAAATGCGTGCCGGAACGCGGATCTCGCCCCCCTTTATTTCGAGAGCGCGCCCATCTCCCGTCACACCCCGTATCAGCATGCGCGGCGCGGGTAAGCCATGCGCCTGGCTCTCCCCGTGGGCGACGAAAACAGCCCCTCCATTGCTCGCAAACCACACACGCCCTGCTCATCCACAAATCCCGAAGGCTGGCGGCCGCCGTAGAACTGGATATCCTCCGCGCCAAACGGCATTTCATAAGTGGTCACATCCAGGTGCATCCCCGCCGCGGCTCCGCTGCCGTCCAGCTCCGCGAGGGGCACGGAAGAAAGGCTGCTGGGGCCGCTCAACCACAGGCGGCCTCGCCGGTCATCGACCATCCCGTACGTGCTGTTGCTCACCAGACCCTGCGCGGTTGTAAAGTGCGCCAGCATGCCATCGCGCAGCCGGAACAGCCCACTGTTGCGCGTGCCGATCCATAGGTATCCTTGCGCGTCCTCCAGCAGCGACCAGATCTTTTCCCTGCGCAGGGCTTCTGTCACGGTGTCGTGGAGAAACTCCCCGTCGCGAAAATCGATGAAGCCCTGGGCCGTGCCGCTCCACAGGTCGCCGCGGCGATCCTCCAGCAGGCACCGGGTGCTGAAGTACGCCAGGCCGTCCCGCACCCCATACATCCGCACACCCGCCGCGGTCCCATCGCTCAGGCCTTCATCGGTGGCGATCCATACGTCGCCGCGCCGCCCTTCGAGAAAGGCCCGCACAAAGTTGTTGGTGAGCTCCCCCGGTGCGGAGTAGTGCGTCGTTCCGTGAGCGGTAAGGTGGAATGCCCCACTCCCGTCCGTCCCTACCCAAAGACCGCCCTCGCGGTCCCGAAACACATTGCGCACCGGTGTCGACCGAGGCAGCGGCAGTGCGTACCGCTGCACCATGCCTCCGCTCACCCGGAAAAGCCCGGAGGAGACCACCCACACCCTGTCCGGCCCGTCCGGCGAGATCGTGCCGAAGTCCGAGTCGGCCTCGCTCGGCAGCGGCAGCACCCGCACCGGCGTACTGCTCAGCCGCACCAGTCCGTCTTGCGTCCCCACCCACACCTGTTTGCTGCTGTCTTCATAAATGCTCAGCACCGTTTTGCTGGGGAGCAGCGCCGGGGGCGACACATGGACCAGCCTCCCCGACCGGTAGGTCCACAAACCATGGCCGATCGTGCCGATCCACAGCGTCCCGTCGCCGGTCTCGCGCAGGGTGCGCACCGTGCCGGCAATGGGCGCGACCGCAGTGAAGCGGCCGCCGGCGAGCCTGTCCAGTCCGCCGACCGTGCCTACCCAGAGTGTGCCGTCCGTGGTCTGCAGAATGGTTTTGACCCGGTTCTGGCTGTACAGGCCGGGCAGCGGCTCGTCCCGCGGCTGCCCATCGCGAAACACCACCAGGCGCGATCCGCCCACCCAGATCCGGTGCTCCCGGTCTTCGGTAATGGCGTGCACCGCGAGGGGCCGCATGAAGCCCTGCGCATCCACGCGCCGAATCGTCCGGGTCTTCCGCGCTGGGAGCTGAAACAGGCCGTTGTCGGTGCCGATCCAGAGCGTGCCCGCCTCGTCCATCAGCAGA
>CAXTVG010000054.1:3139-9880 GCA_964247505.1 uncultured Acidobacteriaceae bacterium | reverse complement strand
AGTTCCACTATCTGCTCCCTGAGTTCACCGCGGCCGAGAACGTGGCCATGCCGCTGCTCGCCCGCGGGGAAAAAAATAAGCAGGCGGCGCAACAAGCCGCCCACTGGCTCGGCCGGGTCGGGCTCGGCGACCGGCTTCACCATCGCGCCGGCGAGCTTTCCGGCGGCGAGCAGCAGCGCGTTTCGCTCGCCCGGGCGCTCATCACGCAACCCAAGCTCCTGCTTGCCGACGAACCCACCGGCGACCTGGACGAGGCGACCGCAACCACGGTCTTCTCGCTGATTGAGGAGCTTCACCGCGAGCAGGCCCTTACCACGGTACTGGTCACCCATAACATGGCACTAGCCCGGCGTTGCCACCGTGTGTTACGCCTTACGCAGGATGGAATCCATCAAGAGCCCGAACCCGTACCTGAAACATCTATAGAGTAGAAACACGCAGGATTTTCTTTAGCCACGCCTGCCTTGGCCGCAACCGCACCGCTTCCATGCAACGGTGCACCAGAAGTAAGGGGGAACATGTTCGAACGGTATACAGAAAAAGCGCGGCGCGTCATCTTCTTCGCCCGGTACGAGGCCAGCCAGTTCGGCTCGCCTTATATCGAGACCGAGCACCTGCTTTTGGGACTGCTCCGCGAAGACAAGGCGCTGACCAACCGCTTCCTACGCTCGCACGCCTCCGTCGATTCGATCCGCAAGCAGATCGAAGGGCACACCACCATCCGTGAAAAGGTCTCCACCTCCGTCGACCTGCCGCTCTCGAACGAATGCAAGCGCGTCCTCGCCTACGCGGCTGAGGAAGCCGAGCGCCTTTCCCACAAGCACATCGGGACGGAACACCTACTACTTGGCCTGCTACGCGAGGAAAAGTGCTTTGCCGCCGAAATCCTGCACGAACGCGGCCTCAAGCTGCTCGCCATCCGCGAGGAGCTGGCCCGCGCCACCCAGGAAAAAGCCTCTCAGGGAGCGCAGCGCGGCGGCCGCGGCGAGCAGAGCTCCGGCAATCGTGAGCAAAGCCTTCTGAGCGAGTTCTCGCGCGACCTCACCCAGGTCGCCATGGACGGCACGCTGGACCCGCTCGTCGGCCGCGATGGCGAGCTCGAGCGCGTGATCCAGATCCTGTGCCGCCGGACCAAAAACAACCCGGTGCTCATCGGTGAGCCCGGCGTCGGCAAAACCGCAATCGTTGAAGGCCTGGCCCAGCGTATCTCCGACGGCGCAGTCCCCAGCTTCATCGCCGACAAGCGGGTTTTGGCACTCGACCTTTCGCTGATCGTGGCGGGGACCAAGTACCGCGGCCAGTTTGAGGAGCGCCTCAAGACCATCATGAAAGAGCTGATGGAGAACCAGAACTGCATCATCTTCATCGATGAGCTGCACACCCTGGTCGGGGCAGGCTCCGCCGAGGGCTCTCTCGACGCCGCCAACATACTCAAACCCGCGCTGTCCCGCGGCGAAATCCAGTGCATTGGCGCGACCACGCCCGGCGAGTTCCGCAAATCGATCGAAAAAGATCGCTCACTCGAACGGCGTTTTCAAGCTGTGAAAGTGCCGCCGCCCAACGAGGAAGACGCGATCAAGATCATCATGGGCATCAAGGACCGCTATGAGAAGTTCCATGCGGTCTCCTACACCGATGATTCGATCGAGTTCGCCGTTTCGCACTCCAATCGCTACATCCCCGACCGGTTCCTGCCCGACAAGGCGATCGACCTCATCGACGAGGCAGGCGCTCGCGTGAAGCTGCGCCAGACTTCCCTGCCCGAGGAGATCACCGAGGTCCAGAAACGGATCAAGTTCATCGTGCACCGCATGGAAAACGCTATTGCGAACCACGAGTTCGAGAAAGCCCGCTTCTACTCCGACGAGGAGCGCAAGGAGCGCGAAAACCTGCGCGCCCTTCGCGACAAGTACCACCTCGACGACTCCACAGCCGGCATCGTCGGCCGCGAGGACATTGAGGATGTCGTGAGCCGCTGGACCGGCGTCCCCGTCACCTCCATCAAGGAAGAGGAGACACAAAAGCTGCTCCGCGTCGAGGGCGAGCTCCACAAGCGCGTCATTTCTCAGGAAAAGGCCATCTCGGCCCTGTCCCGCGCGATCCGCCGCTCGCGCGCCGGCCTCAAGTCGCCCAACCGTCCTATCGGCTCGTTCTTGTTCCTTGGACCGACAGGCGTCGGCAAAACGGAAATGGCCCGCACCCTCGCGCAGTTCCTGTTCGGGAGTGAGAAGTCGCTGATCCGCTTCGACATGTCGGAGTTCATGGAAAAGCATTCCGTCTCGAAGCTCATCGGCTCGCCTCCGGGTTACGTGGGCTACGAAGAGGGCGGCCAGCTGACGGAAAGGGTGAAACGGTCTCCCTATTCTGTGGTCCTGCTCGATGAGATCGAAAAGGCGCACCCGGATGTGTTCAACATCCTGCTCCAGGTGTTTGAGGACGGCCACCTGACCGACGGTCTCGGCAACACGGTCGACTTCAAGAACGTAATCCTGATCATGACCTCCAATATTGGAGCACGTCACCTCCAGCGCAAGCAGGGTCTCGGCTTCCAGTCGGAGCGCGAAGACCTGGTCATGGAAAAGGTCGAGGAGCTGGTCAAGAACGAGGTCAAGCGCACCTTTAACCCCGAGTTCCTGAACCGCGTGGACGAGGTCATCATCTTCCACTCGCTCTCGGACGGGGATCTGATCCAGATTCTCGAGCTGCTGGTCCAGCAGCTCAACGCGAACCTGGTCCAGAAGGCGATCACCATTTCGGTCACCGAAGACGCCAAGAAGTGGATCCTCGAGAAAACACTGGTCGACCGCAGCTACGGGGCACGCCCCCTGCGCCGCGCCCTCCAGCGCTACGTCGAGGACCCGCTCTCCGAAGCCCTCATCGCCGGCCATATCTCGGAGCGTCCCGCTTTCCTCGAGGTCTACCTCGAGAACAACCAGCTCTTCTACCGCCCTGTTTCGCAGGAAGGTGAAGAAGCCGAAGGCAAAGCGCTCCCCGAAGGCGTCCTGCTCTACAGCGCCTGAGCCAAACGCAGAAAAGCCCCGTCCCAACCAGGACGGGGCTTTTGTTTTCAGCTTTATTTTGCCGAGAGACATGCTTTTTGCAGCGTGGGAACGCCCTTCCAGGCCTTACCCCTTCACACTTTTCACAGCGGACTGAAGGCCGCTCACCACATCTCCAGAATAGTCCGCCGTAGCCTTCCGAGTCTGCTGATAGGCCTTGCCTGCTTGCTTGCCCAGGTCCGAAGCCTGTTCCCGCACGTACTGGCTCGCATCGTCGTACTGCTCGCCAAGGTACTCTCCGGCCTCGTTCAACTTGCCGCGCAGCTTCCGACGTATCTTCACGCCCTTTTGCGGCGCATACAGCAGCGACACGGACGCACCCGCCGCTACTCCGATCGAAAATACAATCCAAAGTTTGAATGAATTCATCGCAAGCTCCTTTGGGGTGAGACCCCATCCATAACCACCATAGGAATCCGAAACGCGGACGTAGGTTGTGATCAACAAACCTGAGCAACTCGCGAGACCGAGTGGAGCGGGAGACCGGGATCGAACCGGCGACATTCAGCTTGGGAAGCTGACGTTCTGCCACTGAACTACTCCCGCATTAAGCGCTGAATACGAGTGTGCCAGCCGTTCAGGACGGCATCGTGAAACCATCCGTTCTGAATGCGGTGAAGCGTAACGAGCACAGCGGCCGAACTGCGAAAGACATCGTGCTACGGCCGGCAAGCTCGGTTTCCAAAAGTATACCAGCGTAAACGGCGGGTCCGATAGTTTCTCCCATGTTTAAAATGGCAGCCCTATACAATCCGTTTCTTCTCATGATTAAAACCCTCCGTAGAGCGAAAAAGTGACTCCCCAAAACGCGTCGTTTCCCCCCTTCCGTCACTTCGGCCTGATCGGCGGCTACATATGAGGCGAGAATGAGTCAAGCGGGTACCACTCAAACCTACTTGACCGCAGTGCAGCGCGCTACTTCAAGCCGTACACATCAATCTCCCCCTGCGGATTCGCAGCGGCTACAGGATCGTGCCCGGTTGAGATATACACTTTGCCGTTAGCCGCGACCGGTGAGGTGAACTTGATACCGTACCCCGGCGCATCGCCGGGATTCATGCCGCTGTCGTACAGCTCCTTGGTGAGATCAGCCGCATCGTAGGCCCGAAGCGTCGCGGCGGTTGCCGGCACTGGATTGCTCTGGAGGGGTTGACCGTGGTCTACCATCCATAGAATTCCGTCTGCCGTGTTATTTGCCGTGATGAACGGGGTGCTCCCGTAGCTGTTCTGGAGGATGTTCGGTGTCGTTTCGTGGCTGGGCGTCAACCCGCTCGAGGAAAGCGTGAACTGGCGTATGCCGCTCGGCACGTTGGTTCCGGTCGGCGTAATTCCCAGATAAACCGAGCCGTTGAAGTATGCGGCTGTACCGAATATCTCGTAAGAGCTGATATTGGCGGTGTGGGTTCCCGAAGAATCTGGGCATGAATGGGAGTACGGAGCGGACAAATCACCCTCAAAGAAGAGCCGTTGCGCCGCGCCCACATCCCCGGTTTGCTCCTGCCCAAGGTTACCCGTGTTGAGCAAGTATAGTCTGCCGGTTTTGCCTCCCACTAGAGCCTGCGAAGCGCCCGGAATCAGCAGCAGGCCGCCCGCCGCCAGGTCTGCGTCGTTGCAGTTCATGTAAGCGTAGTCTTCCGGGGTGAACGAATCCTTTAGATTCAGCTGTGCGTCGAAGCGCAGCGCCGAATCCGCCCAGGCCGTTTGGCCGTCCCAGGGACCATTCCCGGTCGCAGCATATACGCTGCCGCTGCTGTCGGCTGCAGGACCGCCGCCGCCCATCCAGATGCCGCCCGCGCTGGCATACGTGCCCTCGCCGTCCTTGTTCGGACTTGCGTTGAATTTGCCCGTCTGCGCCAAGGTCTTCGCATCGTAGGCCAGCAGCCATCCGCTATGGCAGCCCCCGAACCCGATGTACACCGTCCCGTTCGCCAGCAGCAGCGCTGCTCTTTGAACGCACGATGTGTTAAGCGAGACCATCCCGTTTACCGAATCTCCATTGGTTCCCGGAAGGGATGCCTGGATCGTCACCGGGCCGTTAAACTTTTGCGCTCCAGTCGTAATGTCAAGCGCATTCAGACGGAACGTCGCATTGCTGCTGCCCGCCTTTTGGGCAGACACCACATAAAGAGTGTTCGTCGCCGGATCGATGACCGGGGTTGAGGTGACACCCTGATATGGCTGAATGGGGCCATTCGTCATAGGCGTTTCGCCGTTTTGCAGCAGCGGAACCTGCCACAACGGAGCTCCCCCTTTGTCCGCGTCAAAGGCGTAAACGCTGTCATGCTCGGTCGCCGCATAGACAACATTGTGTGGAGCACCATTGATGGTGACATTTGACATGAGAAGCGGCTCGCCGTACTCATAGCCGTCTAATTGAACGGAGAACAGCTTTCCAAAGGTTTTCGCGCTTACATTGGAAGGAACAAGCGACTTCTCGCCCGCGTTCAGTCCGCTGCGTCCAATATCCGCTTGCCAGGTCGGAATATTGACCCCGGTGCCTGGCGCGATGGCTACCGTGAGCGGGTCGCTCGCGCTCACTCCGTTGAGCGAGGCCGTGATGGTCGTCGACCCGGAAGCAGCTGGGGTTGCCAGACCGTCGGCGCTGATTGATGTAACGGCTGGATTTGCCACTGTCCAGCTCACCATTGAGGTCACATTTCCAGTCGAGCCATCCTTATATGTCGCCGTTGCGGTGAACTGCTGCGTGGCTCCCATGACGATGCTGCCAGGATTCGGAGAAATCGCAATCGCTGAGGCCACTCGCGCCGTCACGCTCAGCGCCTCGTTTCCGCTTATGCCGCTCATTGAAGCCGTGATTGCAGCCGAACCTGCCGCGACGCCCGTCGCCAGCCCGGACGGGCTGACCGTAATCACAGCCGGGTTGGAGGAGGTCCAGTTTGCGGTCCCGCTCACGTCGCCGGTAGAACCGTCACTATAAGTAGCGGTCGCGGTAAACTGCTGTGTTGCTCCCACTGCGACCCCGTTCGTTGCAGGAGACAAGGCGATAGAGGTCACTATCTTGGCCGGCACCGGCACGGTAATCTGCGCCGCCGCGCTGAAGCCGTTCAGTGCAGCGGTCACCGTCGCCGAACCTGCTGCGACTCCGGTCGCCAGCCCCGTGGAGCTGACTGTGGCCACGGCGGCTTTACTCGAAATCCAGGTTGCCGTCGCGGTTACGTCTGTTGTCGATCCGTCGTTGTAAGTAGCCATGGCGGCGAACTGTTGTTTTACGCCGACGGCAAGCGTGGCGGTCGAAGGGGAAAGCGCGATGGAGGTCAAGGTTTTGGCCGCCACTGGCACGGTAATCTGCGCCGACGCACGGATGCCGTTCAGTGTGGCGGTCACCGTGGCCGAGCCAGCCGCGATTCCCGCCGCCAGCCCTGAGGCGTTCACAGCTGTTATTGCTGCATTTGAGGAGCTCCAGCTCGCGACCCCAGTCACGTCCGCCGTCGAGCCGTCGTTGTAAGTGGCGGTTGCGGCAAATTGCTGTTTGGCGCCCACGGCAAACGTGGCGGTCGAAGGAGAAAGCGCAATGGAGGCGATTGTTTTTACGACAGGCGGTGCGGTTACAGTAAGCTGCGCCGATCCGCTGAGACCGTTCAGTGAGGCTGCAATCGTAGCCGAACCGGCGGCGACTCCCGTCGCGAGCCCGGAGGCACTAACCGTAGCAATGGCTGGATTG
>CAXTVG010000054.1:0-3039 GCA_964247505.1 uncultured Acidobacteriaceae bacterium | reverse complement strand
GGCGGCGACTCCCGTCGCGAGCCCGGAGGCACTAACCGTAGCAATGGCTGGATTGACGGAGGTCCAAGTTGCCGTGGAAGTCACATCTGCTGTCGACCCATCACTGTAATTTGCTTTGGCCGAAAACTGCGCCGTCGCTCCCGCGGTAATGCTCGGGGTACTTCCTGAAACTGCGATTGAGGTCAATGTCTTCACAACAGAAGGCGCGGTTACGGTAATCCGCGCCGATCCGATGATGCCGTTCAGCGAAGCGTTAATCGTAGCTGAACCTACGGCAAGCGCCGTCGCCAACCCCGAAGGATTGACCGTAGCTATGGCCGGAGCGGCGGAGGTCCAGGCTACCGTGGAGGTCACGTCGGCTGTCGAACCGTCGCTGTAATTTGCTAAAGCCGAAAACTGCGCGGTCGCTCCCACGGCAATGCTCGGAGTGCTTGCCGTAACTGCAACCGAGGTCGCCGTCTTCACCGCTCCCGGAGAACTAGGCGTGTTCGCCGGGGGTGGCGCGGCAGGGGCAGCAGTTCCACATCCGGCACTGGCGATGACCAGGGGGGCTAAAAGTGAGAACAACAAGAGATGAAGCGACTGGCGGTTCCAGCGAAGGCGAAAAAAGGGTCTGCAAACGAAAGCAACATATGTCATATGGAACAAGCCTCAAAATGCGATTCAGTGAACAGCGGGCCCGAGAAAAGATCCAGAAAGAGCGCCTTTTCGCAACATCAATAGCAAAGCAGGCATAGTCTAGCAGTTCGAAGGCAAAACAATGTATTTTTTTTATCCCTTTTGCTTACCTTCGCAACACTATGGTAGTGATTACACTTTTTTACCGGCTGCGACCGGCTCGGACCGGTGTGCGTACGAGTTCGTCACGATCAGGTGCAGGTCGTGCTTGGCGGACTTCCAAATCAGTAGTTTCCCACGGGAGCCATCCAGACCCGCCAGCACTGCCGCTGCTCCTTCGCAGTGGCGTCACGTGAAACCGGATCCGATGCGCTCCCTTTGGAGTTTTCGGCCTAGGGAGCGGTTGTGGGTGCGAAGCTGTCCGGGTGACAGCTTGATCCGACAGGATTCGGGGTAGGCGGAACGGGCGGAGAGAGCCAAGGGGGATTTCCGAAGTCAAAGAAGTCGAGCAGGTTGGGCTGCGCGGCATCGCGGTTTGTCAGGTGCGCACTGGGCCCGATAAAGCGGTCCTCGACGAATCGGAGGATGGCGGTATGGTCAATCGGAATGTGCGAAACGTAGTGCGAGCGGGTGAACGGAGAGATCACCATGTTCGGCACACGGAATCCGAGCTGCGCGGCAAAGCCCTGGAGGGCAGGGGCGTCGTTCGGAGTCTTTGCCCCAGGAGAGTCGGATTTCAGGTCGCAGTGGAGAGTGGCGATCCCGGGCGTGGGAGGCGCGCAAGGAGTGTAGGCATCGGCATTCACCGCGATCACTCCCGGAGCGGGCGCACTCCCCGGAGTCGCAGGCATCGCAAGAACCGGGATATCGGTTGACGTCGAAGCATCGCCCACCGTCGCGTCTGTCTTGTCATTAGAGTGACCGGGCACGGGCGGCACGTGATCGTAGGGGCCGCCGGCCTCGTCGTAGGCGAGAAAGAAGACCGAGTCCTTCCAGGATGGGCTGTTCATGAAGGCGTTCACAATTGCCGCAACTTCGGCTTGGCCAGCCAGGACCGACTGTCCGGAACCCGGGTGTTCATCGTTATTGCCATACCCGGCTTCGATAAAGGCATAGGCGGGCAGGGTGCCATTCTGGACATCCTTGTAGTACTGCGCCAGCGGCGCGATGTGAGTTGGATCCACGCAAAAGGAGCCCGATGAATCGTCCGTGACCGGATTGCTGGAGGGTACCGTGGGAGCGTTGCACTGGCCCGAGGTCGCAGGAATGTAGACGTACTTGTACGAGTCTTGCAGCGCGGAGAAGTCGGTTCCCGGGTACTGCGCCTGCGCAGTTTTCGGGCAATCGTCCGGGTCCTTACACTCACCTTGTGTCACGGTGTAGTAAATCTTCCACGACACGTGGGCTTGCTCAAGCTCCCTAAAGATGGTCGGAATGTTGAGCTGCCCTTGGTGGTCGTCGCTGCCGGGGTCAGCGGTCAGACCCTGGGTCGTGCCGCCGGTAAAGGTCGCGATCCTGTTATCGATGCTCTTGCTCGACACCGGCGTGAACCAGCGGTCGGACAATGCGAACTGCGAGGCCATGTAGTAGTAGTAGTTGAGGGTGTCCTGGTCGTAGTAGCCCATCGCCCGCTGGCCGGTTGTGTCGGTAAAGCTCCCGGAGCACGAAGCGTTGCCGCTGCAGCTCTTCGCAAACCCCTCAGCCGTATGAACAAAGCCGCCCATATCCATCGCCCGGCTGGCACTAAAGTCATAGCGGTTGACGTCGCCATAGCTTTCGAGCCATGCGGAGCTCAGATCGTCAATGCAGGTGCTGGTCAGCTTGAACAGGGGGAAAACGGCTCCCTCGTCATCCTGATTGCTGATAGTTCCGAGCTTGTCATCGATCCCGTCGACTGCGTAGTTCGCCCCATCGGCGCCGACGTTGTAGTGATTGGCGATTCGGTAAGGGTTCAGCATTCCGAAGTAGTTATCAAAGCTGTGGTTCTCCTGGAGCATGAAAACGACGTGGTCGATGTCCTGCACGGTGCCCGATCCAGCGATGGTCACGGTCGTGGTAGCTGAAGTTTGTTGGCCTTGCTGCCCCGTCACGGTCACCGTGTAGATTGTTGTCGCGGTGGGGTGGACGGTCTGAGTTTGATTGCCTGAAATCGTTGGCGAACCGGTGTAGCTGGTGCCGTCCGATCCGGTGATCGTGACCGCGGTCGCGTTCGTGGCGGCAAATGTCAGGGTCGCGGAGTTGCCGACGATGATCGACGTGGGATTGGCGCTGAGACTTGCCGTCGGCGTTGGCTCGGCCGTTACGGTCACGGTCGCAGTCTTTGAGGTGTTGCCGCCAGGCCCGGTTGCCGTGGCCGTATAGGTGGTAGTCGCGGCCGGGCTCACGGTTTGAGTGGTTTGGGGTAGAAGGGTGTAGGTAGAG
>CAXTVG010000053.1:0-9905 GCA_964247505.1 uncultured Acidobacteriaceae bacterium | reverse complement strand
AGCGCGCCGGGCCACATCAGGTCCATGACCGGAAGAAACGAGACGCGGATATCGGGCGTTTGCTGCCCTTCGATCTCGTAGGTAAACACCGCCCCGGGCTCCTCAAGCGGGACAAAGATGTGCTCGCGCACGACAAACTCGGGCGCGACATAGGTGCGGATGATCTCGTCGGGCCGGTACTCGATCCGTTGCAGCAAGGAAAGGCCGCTTTGCAGGGCGGGTGCGCCCGGAAGCTGGAAGCTGACCCGATACCCGTCCAGCAGCTGCAATGGGTAGGCCCAAACCTCCAGGCCCTGTTCGGCGTAGCCCATCACCAGCGCGCGCTGCCCATGCGCCGCCGTGAAACGCGCGGGAAACACCGCGCCGGTTGACTGGGCGAGCGAAGCCGCAAGCTGCTGGCCGCCCATCGTGGGACTCGCGGCCGCGCAGAATAGAACGGCCAGCATGCAGGCAAGCCGGCGCTTGCGCGATGCAGCCGAAGGGGTCCAGCAGGCAAACAAGGGCATACGCCTATCACCATCAGCGGGCGAGCTGTGACGTTTCGTATCGCGACCCATCGGTGCCCGCCAGTGATCGCTGCGGGCGGAAGACGCATCAGCGCTCTGCAGATTCGGCTGTTTCACGTTTTGCGTTTGAAACGCGGGTTCCGAGTGAGGGATGAAGCCATAGCTCGTCGTCCTCTCCCTTACGATACTCTGGCCGTATCGAACGAGAACGGAGTCACACGATTGCCGATTACCCGGCCAGTTCTTTTCTCAACCCGCCGATGGCTCACACCGGTGCTCGTCATCGCTATGCTCGTTGCCATGGCCGTCCAGATCGCCGCGGCAGTGCACGGCGAATCCCCCACCTGGGACGAAGGCGACCACCTTTTCAGCGGTTTCATGTCCCTGCGCACGGGCGACTTCGGCCTGAACCCCGAGCATCCGCCCATGGCGAAAATGGTCGGAGCCCTCCCGCTCGCCGGCCTTGACCTGAAGGTTCCCAAGTTGCAAAACCGTTTCTTCAAGACCGAAGCCTACGACGACGGCCGCCAGTTCCTCTTCGGCAATGCGCCTCCGCAGTCCATGACGGAGCCGCTGCGCATGAGCGTGCCTGCCGGGGAAGGCTACACCGGCCAGCAACTCATCTTCCGCGCCCGCCTGGCCATGCTCGTTTTCCCCCTGTGCATGGCGCTGCTTGTGTTTCTGGCCGCGCGCGAAATGTTCGGTGAGGCTGCCGCCTTGCTTGCCTTGTTCCTCGCTATTCTGGAACCGAACTTGCTGGCCCACGGTTCCTATGTCACCACGGACTCGGCAGCCTCCTGCTGCTTTCTCGGCGCGGTCTACGCCCTTTACCGCTTCTGCAAGCATTCGTCATGGCAACGGCTCCTCGTGGTTGGGGTTGCGGGTGGCCTTGCCCTCGCCGCCAAGCACTCCACCGTGTTCCTGCTGCCCATGTTCGTGATCCTGATCGCGGGGGAAATTGTCCTCCGTTCCCACGCTCGCCGCGCCGATTTCCCCACCGCCACCGACCCCGCCTGCAAAGCACCCGCTGCACCCACACGAACGAACACCACCCTGCGCGATGCCGCAACGCTCTACGGCTCGCTCGCCGCAATCGTGGTGATCGCCGTCCTTGTTCTCTGGTGCTTCTACGGCTGGCGCTTCAACATCCGCCCCGCCGGGCTCGCCATGAACCCGCCGCTTGCCGTCGCATGCTCTGAGATTCGCCCCGTCGAGGGCAAAATACTGATGAGCCTCGCCCGCATGCACCTTCTGCCCGAAGCCTATCTCTACGGCCTTGCCGATATCCGCAATCTCGGTAACACCTGGCCCAGCTATCTCTTCGGCCATGTCTATGCGCACGGTGTTTGGTATTACTTTCCCGTCTCCCTGGCGATCAAAAGCACTCTCCCTGAACTGGTCCTGCTGGTGCTTGCCATCGCCGCCATCGCCCTCGGCAAACTCCGCCGCACGCGCGAGATCTTTTTTCTCACTGTTCCCCTGGCCATCTACTTTATGGCCGCCATCACCAGCGGCCTGAACATCGGCATGCGCCACGTTCTTCCGCTTTACCCGCTGGCCATCGTGCTCGCCGCCGGGGGCGCCACAGCGCTGGCCCGCAACAGCCGCCTGTGGCAAAGTGTTGTTGCGTTCCTGCTCTGCTTTCAGGCTTTTACCTCGCTGCACGCTTTTCCCAGTTACCTCGCCTACTCCAACGAGGCTTTCGGCGGCCCGGCCAATACCTACAAATATCTAACCGACAGCTCCGTCGACTGGGTGCAGCAACTCGTCGCCGTCAAGGCCTATGTCCAGCGAAACAGCATCCATGACTGCTGGTTTGCCTACTGGCCCTACCCCGCTTTCCGGGCCGCCGACTACGGCATCCCCTGCCGTCAACTGCCGACCTGGGACAGCATGAGCGCGGACGAAATTACCCCCGTTCCCACGGCCATCACGGGCCCCGTTTTCCTCAGCCACGGCGCGCTCACAGGCTACGAATACCGCTCCGCCATCCTGAACCCGCTCGCCCGGTTTATTCCGCTCAAGCCTGTGGCGGAGATCCAGGACGGCGTCTTCGTCTACACGGGCGCCTTCCCCGTACCCGAACTTTCTTCCATGTCCCACCTCGCCCTCAGCCGCATTGCCCTGAAAAAGCACGACACTGCCGCCGCAATTACCGAAGGGGAAAGCGCTGTCGATCTCTGGCCCAGCGGCTTTGAGCAGCGCGAACAGCTCGGCGACGCGCTGCACGCGGCCAACCGCAACCTCCAAGCGCGCCGGAACTACCAGGTCGCCATGGACCGCCTCACGCACGACATGGAACCGGGCGCCCGCTCTTTCTACGCAGCTGACCTCCAAGCCAGGATTGCTGCTACTCGGTAATCATTCAGCGCAACGGCAACGGCTGTGCTTCTGCTGTAAAGGGGCCGGCTGGGCCGCAACAGCGCGAGCGTCATCGTGAGGGTGTGTCCTTTGCGGCCCCAAGCGCGCGCGCCCTCTCGATCGCCGCCAGCTTGCGGTCATCGTCGTTCCAGTCCACGCAGCCGCCCCCGAGGTCCGGCCGTACAAAGGCCCGGGCCACGTCCTCGATGCCTTTGTACGCGTAAGGGTCCGAGCCCGAAGCCAACACGACATCGCGGTAGTCCGCCAAAGCCATGGAGGTCGTTGCGGCACAGGGTTTGCGCTTCCTGCTTGAGCCGTTCCAGCTCAACAGGCGTCAACGCATTCTCGCGCCCCAGGTATCCGCCATCGCGAGAAAACGCCTGTGCGCCTTCCCGCCGCCCAGGTTGGCAGACCCCTTCCGGCGCGCCCTCCTTCGGCCAGGAACCGAATGGGTCGAGCCGGGCAGCGGCAGCTATGAAAGTATCCGGGTTCACACCGTTTGAGATCATGCCCTCAGAATGCCTGCTTTCCAGCGGCTTTGCTATGGCTGAAATGCTGACAAAATATCTGCCATGAACTATAGAAGTCCCTGCGTCGACCCCCTTCAGGACATAGCGTATGCTCCAAGGGAGCCGGAAACGGTTCGCGGTGATAACGGTACCGCCGCGTGGTCATGGCTGCCCTTGCCTGCCGCGCACCATTCCCAAGGAGCCTGCCGAGTCCATGCCGCAACGTTTCCGCACTTTTTCTCCCGCCCTGGCTGCCTGTCTCGCCTTCGCGGCTGTTGCCGCCGCTGCTCAGGACTCCCCAAACGCCGCGCCGAAACTCCTGGACGTCTACGGGCCGTACTCGGGTCATTTCCTGCTGGGCGGCCGCGGACTGGAAAAGCCGATCGACGGCGCGGAAACGCTGCTCGAGGCGGACAGCCCGTGGACCCTGTCGCTCTGGTTCCAGGCGGACCGTGAAAACATGACGGGGCTGCTGGCCGGCGTCGGCGATCCGGCGGCGGAGGACTCGCGCTACCTGGGCCTCGAAGCCGGCCGGCCGGTGCTGCGGATGGGCGCCGGCAACGAGGTCGCGGCCAATGCTGCGGTAACCGGCACGGGCTGGCACTTTCTGGCCGCGAGCTTCGACGGCGTCACGGCGCGCCTGTTCCTGGACGGCAGCGAGGTAGGCTCAGGCGCGCCCGCGATGGGGCCGGTGGAGGACGCGGAGCTGATGCTCGCGCCGGACTTCATCTCGAACCAGGAGGCGAAGTACCGCTGGGACCAGCCGCACCTGCCGCCGACCGTCCCGGATCGTCTGAGAATGTGGCAGCACTTTGGCGGCGAAATCGCTAATTTCCGCGTCGGGCACACCGCCGCGTCCCTCGCCGCAGTGAAGCAGATGGCTGCGGAACGGCCCCGCTTCGACACGATCCTTTTTGAGGAAGGCTCGAAGCCGTGGCCTTTCCAGACGCGGCAGCAGGCCGGACTAGTCGCGCCGCAGCCGCCCGGCACCCTGCCCCACGACAAGGCGCCGTTCGGCAAAGCAGTGGCGAAACCGCTGCCGCCTGCCGGGCCCACGCTCGAGCAGACCGGTCCGGGCGAGTGGACGCTGGCCCGCAACTGGAAGCTGCAAGCCGCGCCCGAGGTCCAGCTCACCCCGGAGCAGGTTGCCACGGCAGGCGTTCCCGCGACCGGCTGGTACGCGGCAACGGTGCCCGGCACGGTGCTGACCACGCTGGTCGATCGCGGCGTGTACCCGGACCCGGACTGGGATATGAACAACCTGGCCATCCCGGAAAGCCTGAACAAGCAGGACTACTGGTACCGCGTGGAGTTTCCGGCGCCGGGCTCGCGTGCTGCGGGAAAACATTTCACGCTGGACCTGAACGGAATCAACTATGCGGCCGATATATGGCTGAACGGGCAAGAACTGGGCACGATCACGGGTGCGTTCCTGCGCGGCCAGTATGACGTGACGGCGCTGCTGAAATCCCAAAATGCGCTGGCAGTGCGGATCTCGCCGCCGCCGCATCCGGGTATTCCGTGGGAAGAGTCGCGCGAAGGAGGACCGGGGGACAACGGCGGCTCCATGCTGCTGGATGGGCCGACGTTTGTCGATACCGAAGGCTGGGACTGGATCCCGTCGGAGCGGGACCGCGACAGCGGCATCTGGCAGGACGTGACGCTGAAGCAGACGGGCGCGGTGGAGCTGGGCGACCCACAGATCCTGACGGCCCTGCCGTTGCCGCGCACGGACACAGCCGATGTGACGATCGACGTACCCGTCGAGAACGTAAGCGCGAGCCCGGAGAAGGCGACGCTGCGGGCCAGCTTCGAAGGCGGTGTTTCCATCGCGAAGGAGATCACCGTAGCGCCGGGCAAGTCGACGGTTTCGCTCACGCCGGCGGAGTTCAAACAGTTGCACGTGGAGCACCCGCGGCTGTGGTGGCCCAACGGCTACGGCAAGCCGGAACTGTACCACCTCAAGCTTTCCGTGGATGGCGACGAAAGCACGACCCAGTTCGGCATACGCGAGGTGACGTATGAGGAAAGTCTGTTCGGGACGGATGGCACGCTGCGCCGGGTGGAGGTGAACCCGGCGCTCGCGCACTCGCTGCACCAGACGGTCATGAATGTGACGCATCAGGGCCTGCGCCAAACGCCCGGCGGCTGGGCCGCCTCGCTCACCGCGGCAGCCGGCAACTCGCCCGCGGTGAAACCCGTGAACGATGAGCCCGGCATGACCGACCTGGTGCTCAAGGTCAACGGTGTGCGCATCGCCGCGCGCGGTGGCAACTGGGGCATGGAAGACGCGATGAAGCGCATCAGCCGCGAGCACCTGGAGCCCTACTTCCGGCTGCACCAGCTCGCGAACGTCAACATCATCCGCAACTGGGTCGGCCAGAGCGACGAGCCCGTTTTCTACGAGCTGGCCGACAAATACGGCCTGATGGTGTGGAACGATTTCTGGGAGTCGACGGAAGACTACAACGCGGAGGCGCAGGATCCGGAGCTGTGGCTCCGCAACGCGACGGACGTGGTGAAGCGCTACCGCAATCATCCCTCCATCGTGCTGTGGTGCGGGCGCAACGAGGGCGTGCCGCAGCCCGCAATCTCAGACGGGCTGGGCGCGGTGCTGGCGCGCTACGACGGCACCCGGTACTATTCGCCGTCGTCGAACCGCGTCAACTTGCGGGATAGCGGACCCTACGCTTACCAGGACCCGAAGCGCTATTTCGACACGCTCGATCAGGGGTTCTCGGTCGAGCTGGGGATCCCTTCGCTGTCGACGCTTGAAAGCTTTCAGGCCTCGATCGCGCCCGAAAACCAGTGGCCGGTGAGCGACGGATGGGCCTACCACGACTGGCATTATGGGTCGAACGGCGGGGTGCGCCCGTTCATGCAACATCTCGACCAGCAGTTCGGCGCGCCCAGGAGCCTGCCCGACATGGAGCGCAAGGCGCAGATGCTGAACTACACGCTGCACCGGGCGATTTTCGAGGGCTTCAACGCGCACCTGTGGGCGCCGAACTCGGGGCGCCTGATCTGGATGACGCAGCCTGCGTGGCCCAGCAATATGTGGCAGATGTTTTCCCACGACTACGACACGCAGGCTTCGTTCTACGGCGTGATGCACGCGTCGGAGCCGCGGCATGTGCAGCTCGACCTCGCGACCTACGAGGTCGCCGTCATCAATACCACGACCGAACCGCTCACCGGCGCGAAGGTGGAGGCTTCGGTGTACGGACTCGACAACCGGCAGCTGTTTACCCGCACGGTACCGGCCACGGTGGGGGTAGACGCGAGCGCCGACTTGCTCCAGCTTCCGCTCGCGGCGATGTTCGCCGAGCCCGGTTGGGATGCGCCGGTGTTCGTGCGCCTGAACCTGCTCGGCGCGGACGGCAGGCAGATTTCGACAAACTTCTACTGGCTCGCCGGCCAGGAGGAAGACCTGCGCAAGCTCAACACGCTCGCGGAGGCGACAGTGGGATCGAAAGTTACAGCGAGCAGCAATGGGGACGAGCAGGTCATCACCGCCGTGCTCACGAACCGGGGCAAACAGGCGGCGCTTGAGCTCAAGCTCACGCTCGAACAGGCGGCGAGCGGCGAACGCATCCTGCCCGCATACTACAGCGATAATTATGTGTCGCTGCTGCCGGGCGAAAGCCGGACCGTGACGATTCACTATCCAGCGTTGGCGGCCAAGGGCGCGGCCGCCCTGGGTCTGCGCGGCTACAACCTGCGGCAAACAGTAATTGCCGTGGGCCGCTGATTGCACGCGGCTACACCCACGTCTTTACCCCGACCCCGAGTAAACGAGTTTCACACCGGCTGGAGCCACAGCCTCGCGATATGCTGGGAGCTGTGGAAAACAAGCCCGCCAGCAAGAAAAAATCAGACGATCTGGTCCGCAGGCAGGAGGCGATCCTGCACGAGCTCCAGGCTTCCGGCTCGGTCGCGATTGAGGCTCTTTGCGCTTCGTTGGACGCGTCGGTCGCCACCATCCGCCGGGACCTGCAGGACCTGGAAGAGCGGGCGCTGCTGCGAAGGACCCGCGGGGGAGCCGTCGCGATCGGCCCCCTGTTTTACGAGCCTTTTCGCAATGACTCTTCCTTTCAGGAAAAGGTCGGCTCCTTTGCCGAGGAGAAGCGACGCATCGCCCGCGCCGCGGCCAAGCTGGTCAAGCCCGGCGACACGGTCGCCCTCAGCGGCGGCACCACCACCACTGAGGTCGCGCGCAGTCTTACTGTCATGCAGGGCATCACCGTTATCACGAACACTGTGAATGTCGCCATGGAGCTGAGCGCCTATAAGAACATCGAGGTGATCGTCTCCGGCGGAGCCTTGCGCGACAACTGGTTTACGCTGGTGGGCCCGCTCGCGAATAACGCTGCAAAAATGCTGTTTGCCGACATTATGTTCCTGGGCGTCGATGGCATCGGCGCTGACTACGGCCTTACCTGCACCAACCCGCTCGAGGCCGAGTTCCTGCGCGCGATGGCGGACCACTCCAAGCGCCGCATCGTCGTCACCGACCACAGCAAAATCAACGCGCAATCGAAATGGCTGCTCTGCCCGACGAAGCAGATTGAATGCCTCATCACCGATACCGGAGCGTCGGACGAGCTGGTCCGGCCCTTCGAGGCGCTCGGTATTAAAGTGGTCCGTGTTTGACTGAGCTTTACGCTCGCACAAAGGCCTTTAAGGTCGCGAGCGGCGCGCGGGCGTCCGGAGCAGGCCGAATCCGGTACGCGCCTACAGAGGCGGGCACAATAAAGGTCTCCGCGTAGTGAACCAGCAGCGGCGCAAATGCACCTGCCGGGCTTTCGACGAGAGCCGCCTCGCCCTCCACCAGGTTCAGCACATGCAGGTTACCCTGCGTGTCGTGCTCCACCGGCCCGGTAAACCAGTGGCGGCGCGTTTCCAGGAACTCGGTCGCATGTAAGCCGGTCCGCTCCTCGCGCCAGCCCTGCCCGGAGCCTAGTGTCTCGATGTGGTTCACCAGCTCGCGCCGCACCCATTCGGTCGTGCGTGACCAGTCCAGGTTCGCCAGCCCATGCTCCAGATGAATCGGCCGAGGCTTTCCATCCAGGCCCACCCGCGCCCAGTCCCACCGCTTAAAGGTAAAAATGTACGGCGTTGCGCTGATCTCGAGCACCACGCTGCCGCGCACGGAACAGTGGACCGTACCCGCGGGAATGGAAAAGTGGTCGTGTTTCCGAGCCGGCCACCGGTTTACGAACCGCTCCGCGGCAAATTCTTCCTCGCCGGCCTGCGCCCGCTCGAGCGCCTCGGCCATTGCACCGGGATCCACCCCATCCCGCAAGCCGAGGTACACAGAAGCTTCCGGCGCGGCATCGAGGAGATAGTAGCTCTCGTCCTGCGTGTAGGGCATGTTGAAGTGTTCGCGGATGTATTCAGTCGTTGGATGAACCTGGAGCGACAGGTTGCCGCCCTCGACTGTGTCCAGCAGGTCGAAGCGGATGGGAAACTCCGCCCCGAAGCGCTCCACAATCCGCTCGCCTAAAAGCGCTTCCGGCTGCTCGTGCACCAGGACGACGGCGGGCAGCTCGAAGCGGCGCTCGCCAAAGCCCAGTGACAGGCTGTTCTCCTCCGGCACACAATCGAAGCCCCAGGCGTAGTTGGGCGGGCCCTCCGGCAGCCCGAAGCGCTCCCGCATCCACTGGCCTCCCCACGGGCCGGGGTCGAAAAAAGGAACCAGGCGGAACGGGCGCCGCGCTGTTTGCTCGATCGCCGTGCGCAAAGCCGCGCCGGGGAGCATGCGCGGTGTGGGCTCGGCCTCGCTCGCCTGCCCAAGGTCGAGGAAATAATGAACCCGCCCGTACAGCTCGTGCCGCACGCGGTCTCCAACCCGCCAGTCGATAAAAAAGGCTATCTTGTACAGCTCCGCCGCCGAAGCCTCCGCATTGCCCAGCCCCAGATTGCCGATTCGGTGCGCCCGCTGCCGCTGCTGCAGCTCCCACCGCGCCGCGCTCACGTGCAGCAGAACCGAGGGCTCTGGGCAAAGGTACGCCGCGCCCGCCCCGAGCACAATCGCGAGGCCGTCCTCGGCGGCCAGCAAATCTCTTTGCTCGGCGAGTCGCCCCGGATTGAAGTACTCCTCCATGCCCCAGGGCTCCATACGCGCGAATACCGGATCGGTGCCCAGCGCTTTTTCAAAACGCGCCCGCAGCGCGGCAGGCTCCCGAAATGCGCGCTCACTCTCGATCACAAGTGCGGGCTTGAGCTCCGCCACAAGCCGCGAGAGTAGCTCCGACGTGAGGACGCCCGGGTAGCACTCCACGACCAATCGCGCGCGCTTGTCGATCAGCTCGGTACGGAGCTGGGCAGTGATTTCCGCCCAACCCTCAAAACACAATTCCGGCGAGTTGCTGACCGGCACAAAAGGCGCTTTGTCATACGTCGGCATGCTTCTCCTTGCGTTGCTCGGTCGCCGGTGCGAAAAGCGCTTCCCCGCCCAGCAGCGCTGCGTCACCGCCCAGTGTGGCGGCCTCGATCCGGGCCGCGCCCCGGCTGGTCTGCCAGGTGT
>CAXTVG010000052.1:0-9915 GCA_964247505.1 uncultured Acidobacteriaceae bacterium | reverse complement strand
AAATTGCAGATCAGCGCCGCCTCTGGAGCCTGCACCCCGCGCACCCCAGGAATCAAGGGCGCGGCCGAAAACCACTTGTCCTTGCCCTCGCGCGGGTGCATGTCCAGGTAAAATCGTCCCAGCTTCGCGCCGGGCTCGCGCGCATCGAACACGTCCCAAGTCGTAACACTTTCGTGCCACACCTCGGCGTCCGCCACCGGCTCAAACCGCACCCGGAACAGCTCCTCGACCAGGCGCAGAACCCCACCCTGCACCTTTTCATACGGGAAATACGGCCGCACCGCCTGAGAATCGAACGCGAACTCCGCCCGCCGGTACTGCTCCATCCAAAAACCCCGGCTGGCAGCATCGATTGCCCCCGGAGCGTTCCCGCCCGCCACTTTTTGAGCGAAAGCCAGCACCGCCGCGTACTCCCGGCGCGCCCCTTCCCGTGTTGCCTCGTCCAACTGGTCCAGAAACGCCTGCATGTTCGCGGATGACTCCATCATCTGGTCCGCCGTCGCCAAGTCGGCCCAGGTCGCGAACCCCAGCAGCCCGGCAATCTCCCGCCGCACCCGCAGCAGCTCCTCCAAAACAGGCACATTCTGTGGAAAAGACCGCGTTTGGTACGCCAAAAACATCCGTCGCCGCAGCTCCGCCGAGCGCGCAAACGTCATCACCGGCAGGTAGTCCGGAAACTCGGTCGTCAGCACGACCTTGCCCGTGTGCTCGCCTTCCACAGCGGGCGCATGCCGGGCGATGAAATCTTCCGGCAGCCCGTCGAGCTCATCGGGCGTTGCCACCACCGTTCCCACACTCTCCTGCACATTGCGCCCGAAGCTCAGCGACAGCAGGGTCGTCCGCTCTTGCAGGGCGCGCAGCTTTTCGCGCGTGGCGTCATCCCGGTCCACCCCGGCCAGCCGGTAGCTCAGCAGCGTACGCTCCACATAATGGCGGGTCGCCGCATCCGCGTCCGCGAGCGGAACCTCGCTCAACGCGGCGTAAACCTCCCGGTTCAGCCCCAAAGCCACGCCCGCCTGCGCTACATTTTGCAGCTGGGCCTGCGCAGTATCGCGCATCGCCCGGTCCGGGTGCACGCTGTTCACGAGCGACAGCTGCGAACCCGCCGCGCTCAGGATCGCGACCGCGTCATCGTAGTGCCGCAGCGCGCCCTCGACGGTGCGCGGTGCCCCTTCCGCGCTTGCGGTGCCCACCAAAATCATATGGCGGCCTAGCGCGCCGGCTACCCAGAGCTCAAGCGCTTCCGGCGTGGGGACGGTCCACGGGTGGATATGGCTGCTGGACGTCAAGGAAACCTCGGGGGAAATCTCGGCTGTGTCTTCCATACGTTGATTAGACGCTATCCGCCCCGCAAGCCCTTTTGCGGTTGAAACGTGGCTCAGCTTTTAAGAGGAAGCGCGGAACCGCCTTGCACCGGCGCGGTAAGATCAAGCGGGCGCTCCGGGCGGCCAGAATTCCATTCACGATGCAGCAAAGGCAAGCTCCGCTCCCGCTGAAACAAATTCACCTTGACCCCGCCTCCCAGCTTCGAGTCGCTTCGCAACCGGATTCGTCCTATTTGCGTCGCAGTGACCGCGCACAGCGCGCCCGAACTTTTTCAGGTCGCGGAACTGGAACTTGGGGAAAGCAACTTCCTGGAGCTGCGCTTCGACGCGCTTCCTCACCCGGAACAGGCCTCAACGACGCTCCGCGAGTTCTGCGCGAAGCATCCGGAAGCCGTCATACTCGCCACCTGCCGCAGGTCCGCTGGAGGGGGTGCGTTCTCGGGTTCGGTTGAGGAGCAGCTCGCGCTTTTGCTCGGCATGGCTCGAAGCGGGGCCGCGCTCGCCGATCTCGAACTGGAGTCGCTTCAAGAGATAAGCTCCGAGAGGCTCCAGCGCTTCGGACGGGAACTAGCCCGCACCGGAGCCGCCCTGCTCGTAAGCGCCCACGACTTCACCGGCACCGGCGATCTCGACCGCACCCTCGACCGGCTCCAAGCTCTCGCCCCGGGCGTTTTCTATAAGGTGGTTTCGACGGCGGAAAGCTTGGCCGACAATCTCCGGATGCTGCGCTTTCTCGAGCAGCGCTCGCGCGAGTTGCCCGTCGTCGGCATGTGCATGGGCCCTGCCGGACTGCCCAGCCGCGTTCTCAACCTACGCGCGGGCAGCCTTTGGACCTTTGCCGCCGCGAGCTCGGGCGCGGCCACAGCGCCGGGCCAGGTGCCGGCGCGGGTGCTGCGGGAGCAGTTCCGCACAGCCCAGCTGTCGGCGGCAACCCGCATCTACGGCGTCGCCGGCAACCCCGTCGGGCACTCGCTTTCCCCCGCCATGCACAACGCGGCTTTTCGCGCCGCCGGGATCGACGCCGTGTACCTGCCTCTGCACACCACCACGATTGACGACCTGCTCGCTCTCACACGCGGGCTCCCCATCGCCGGCCTCAGCGTCACCATGCCCTGGAAAGTCGAAATCCTGCCCAAGCTCGACGAGGTGGACCCGCTCGCGGCGGCAATCGGCGCGGTAAACACAGTGGTGCGCCGCGAGGACGGTTCACTATGGGGCACCAACACCGATGCCGCCGCCATTGCCGAACCGCTCGCCGAGCGTCTTTCTCTTCGTGGCGTACCGATTCTGATCCTGGGCGCGGGCGGGGCGGCGCGGGCCGCTGCGTTCGCGCTGCGGCAGGCAGGCGCGGAGGTTTGGATTCTGAACCGCACCCGAGCCGCAGCCGAGCAGCTGGCGCGCGAAACCGGCGCGCGCATAGCCGATACCGCATACGCAGGCCGTTTCGCGGTAGTTCTCAACGCAACCCCCGCAGGCATGTCTGGGGGCGGCCTCGAAGCCGAGCTGCCGGTCGAGCCCGCGGCCCTCGATGGTGTTCAGGTCGTCTTTGAAACGGTTTACCGGCCCGTCGACACCCCGCTGGTACGAACCGCCCGCGCTCTCGGGATTCCAGTGGTCACCGGGCTTGAAATGTTTGTGCACCAGGGCGTCCGGCAATGGTTACTCTGGACCGGGCATCGCATGGCCCCAGTCGCGGCTATGCGGGCAGCGCTTGAATAAAAAAGACGGGAGCAAAGCAATGGCGAAGTTCGATGCGGTAGATCGCTTGATGAAGCTGGCGGAAGAGAAAACGGGGCCAAGCAGCCGGCCGGGAGCCGTTCGTGCTCCGGAGGCGCCTTTGCAGGAACAGGTGCAAGCCGTCACGCCTGGCACTTCTGTCACGGGGCTCCCTCCGCAAAAACCCTCGAGTATCCCGCGTTCTCCGGGTGAGCGGGGCCGGCAAATGCTGGGTGCGCTCCGGCCTTTTCTGCCTGCCGTCGGCGGCGTCCTGCGCAGGGTTGAGCACCCAGCCGTGCAGGCGGTAGCGCACCTCATGCCATTGATCGGTTCGCTTCGGGCCGGCTCCGCTCCGGACGCGAGCTCTCAGGCGGTCGGAGCTCCAGGTTCCTCGCAGGCGAGCTTGGACCGGGAGCGAAGCGCACTTGAAATTGATTGCAAGGCCTTGCGAGCGCGCGCCGACACCAAGGAAGAGCAGCTCCGCAATGCGCGCGTGTTGATCGAGCGCACCGCTGCCGAACAAGGTTCGCTGGAGCACCGCGCGCGGGGGCTGGCGGGCCGCGTCCACCTGCTCACTGCCGGGTTGATCGTACTGCTTCTGCTGGTGATCGCCGAAACCGTGCTGTTAGCAATCTCCTTACGCCGCTAAAAACGGGCCTACAACGAAGGTGGCATATTTTTCATTGCCAAGCGTTACCTTCGCCCGCTACGATGCCACACAATCGAGGATCGCGGCACTCCCGAGCGCAAACCCGCGCAGAGTGTCCGCCCCTCGAGTCGCCCTGCGTCCCTGCCTTTCGACCGGAACACTAGCCCCTGGAGTGCCCCAAATGGCGTGGTATGCCTACTGCGTGACCGAGAAACAAGCCTTTCCTGAGTTGCTTCGCCACCGCAAACCGATTCCGCTTCCATCGGTTACCGGGATCGAAGGAAACCAGGTTTTTCTTTACCCAGCCAGTGATCTAGCCGTTGTTGTTTCCGAGTATGCCCCTTCCGAAGTCCACCCTTCCCAATCTCCAAAAGACCACGCCCGCGTCATCGCGGCATGTTTTGAGTCCGCCACCGTGCTGCCGTTCCGGTTCGGCACGGTGTTCGCCAACGACGAGCTGCTGCGCCGGTCCATTCGAGCCAACCAGCGCCAGTTCCTTTCCAACCTCAACTCCTTGCACGGCAAGAGCGAGATGCATCTCAAGTTGACGCTTGACGATGGCTGCCGTGAGCAGGCGCGCGAACTTCTTCAGGGTTTTTCTGTCGGGCGCACCCACCTTACCGACCTGCGTGAAAGTGCGGCGCGGCAGCGGGAGCGGCAAACCCGCGCGCGTTCGCTTTCCATGCACCTGACCCGCATGTTCTCGCCGCTTGAGGAGGAGATCAGCTGCCGCCGCCTGGAATCCGGTAAAATGCTGCTCGATGTCAGCCACCTGATCCCAACGCGGCTGGTGGAACGCTATCAAAACAAGTTTGCGATGGCCAAAGAACAGCTGCGCGAGTGCCAGATGCAGCTTTCAGGTCCCTGGCCTCCCTACCACTTCGTCCACTCGCTCGTGCGCGCAACGGCGCCGGCAGCGCCCAGCGTGGTCGCGCAGCCTCGCGCCATTCCCGCCTAGTCCTCGCAAACGGCGGCCCACTCGGGGGCCGCCCTTCTTTATTGCTTGCGAGCCAAAAGCAGCGCTTTCTCGCCTTCACGCCGGAGCTCACCCGCATGATTCACCTTCCGCCAGAACGCCCAAAAGTAGTCCGCGGCGGAAATGATGGAGACCAGGGCCATGAAGTAAATCGCCCCGATCGCAATCGAATCGACGGGCAGTACAAACCAGCCGATATACCAGGCCCGCCATTGGTGATCGAGCACCGCGAACACCACGGAAACGATCTGGATGACGGTTTTGAGCTTGCCTAAGTCGCTGGCCGCGATGGTGAACCCCTCCGAGCTTGCGATGGACCGCAGTCCGCTTACCAGGAACTCGCGCCCAATCACCACGGTGGCAATCCAGGGCTTCACAATATGCGGGTTGTACTCAACCAGGGCGATGAACGCGGCCGTGATCAAAAGCTTGTCCGCCAGGGGGTCGAGCAGCATTCCCAACGTTGTGATCTGCCCCCGCTTGCGAGCCAGATAGCCGTCCACCCCATCGGTGGCAAAGGCCAGAAGGAAAAAAATCGAGACAAACAGCTCCTGCGCGCCGGGTGTGGCGCGCAAAGGGAAATGCGGCGAAAGCAGCCAGATGAGCAGCGGTACACAAAGAATGCGGCTGGTCGTGATGGAGTTCGGGAGGTTCACACGCTTCTCACGCCGGAGGCTGCCAGGCTGATGTCCATTATGCACCAGCCCTGTTACCGTTTTTTTGGCATCGCCGAGCCAGCTTACGGACTAGCTCATCGATGGGATGCAGCCCCGGCCTTCCACACACACCAGGTTCGCGCCCGTTGCGCGGCCTTGTTCAAGCGCCGCCACCGCGCAGTCCACCAGCTGTTGGCGCGGTGTACCCCTTTTGGCCCGCAAGCTGGCAGCACCGACGGTCACCGTTACCGGACGTCGCTTTTGCCCGGCAAAGAACCGCATCTCCTCCACACAGCCCCGAAGCCGCTCCGCGATCTGCGCGGAGCCGTCTACGCCCACGCCCGGCATCATGACGACAAAGTGCTGGTGGTCGAACCGCGCGACCATATCGTCGGCCCGGCGCAGGCCGTCCTTCAAAATGGCGGCAACCTGAGCCTGGAGCAGCTCGACCGTCTTGAAGCCTAGGTCGCGTTTATGCTCCTGGAGGTTGTCGATCGAGAAAAACAGGAGTGCTACCGAACTGCGGCGTGCCGCCGCATTGTCCCAGGCGGAGCGAAACCGCATGTCAAAGGCGGCCCTTCCGGCAACTCCCGTTTGCGGATCGAGGTGGCGGACGTCGACCTCTGCCGGAGTGCCTCCCACGCCGGCGAAAGCAGCCTGCCTCGTGAGCAGGAAATCGCGCTTGGCCTCACTGTGGCGCACACCAGCCAGCATCATCAACAACACCGCCGCGCACGCGGGAGCCCAAAAGGATTCAACGATGACCGGCACGCCCGCAGTGTGCGCGGCCGGCCCCCAGAGCAGCAAAGCCGCATCGGCCAGCAGCGCACCGGTGGTGGCCGCGAACATCCAGAACCGCGGCAGCGCTGTGAGCCAGCCGAGAAGGAGAAGCAGCGCCGCCACTCCGGTCTGCATCGGCAGCAACTGCCCCGCACCTGAAAATGGAACACCCGCCAACAGCGCGACGACTTCTAAAATGGCGAAGAAAGCCAGGAATGCACGGCCCGCTTCCCGCTTGCGAAACGCCGCCGGCAGCAGCAAGTACACCAGCAGCAAGAGCGTGATAGGGCCGCCGCGCAAGGCGAAGATGCGCGGCGACAGCCCTACGCATGCGCGCTCGGCGATCAGAATCGCGTGAAACAGAAGCGCCGAACCCAAAATCGCGGGCAGCGTCCCTCCGGAAGGAGCTGAGGCCTGCATTTCTGCAAACTCGAGCTCCAGCTCCAGGGGAAACCTTCCGGGCCGGGTCGGCACCGCGGCGGGGTTGGGAGCGGGCACTTTGTGGGAAATGGGCGTGGATGTTTCAAACATGCTTCCTGTATCGGCAGCCCTCACGCTTTCATCAGTCCCCCTTCCGTCCGCTCAGCATTTTTTTCCCGTTTCTGCACTTTGCTCCGCCCGCCGCTTCCGCCTAGGCATAAATGCCGCGCTGCTTGATGGCAAACGCTACCCTGTCCATGGCCAGCATGTAGGCCGCTATCCGGTTGTTGACCGCATGCGCCTCGGCATAACGCACCACATCCTCGAAACTGTCCGCAAGAATGAGCTCCAGCTGCTCGTTTACCGCGTCCTCTTTCCAGAAATAACCCTGCCTGTCCTGCACCCACTCAAAATAGGAAGCTGTCACCCCGCCCGCGTTGGCCAGGATGTCCGGAATCACAAAGACCCGCTTGTCAGCCAGAATCTCGTCCGCTACCGCCGTGGTAGGGCCGTTCGCCCCCTCCGCGACAATCCGCGCCCGAATGCGATCCGCATTGCGGCTGGTAATGACATTTTCCGTCGCCGCCGGAATCAGAATCTCGCATTCTTCACACAACAGCTCGTCCGGGTCGGCAGCTTCCGCGCCCCGGAATCCCAACACAGTCCCGTTGCGCAACCGGTGCTCGGCGAGCGCATGAATGTCAATTCCATCCGGATTGAATAAGGCCCCGTCCCACTCGCCGATCCCGATAATCTTGTACCCGGATTCGGCCATGAGGCGCGCAGCATTTGAGCCCACGTTGCCAAACCCCTGCAGCACCACCCGGCAGCCTTCCCGCGGCAGACCCAAAAATCGCAACGCCTCGTCGCATACCTTGCGTACTCCGCGCCCGGTCGCTTCCCGCCGGCCTCGCGAGCCGCCAATCGTCAATGGCTTCCCTGTCACCACGCTGGTGACCGTCTGCCCTTTGTGCATGGAGTAGGTATCCATAATCCAGGCCATGGTCTGCTCATTCGTGCCCATATCCGGCGCGGGCACGTCTTTTTCCGGCCCGATGAAATCAATGATTTCCGCCGTATACCGCCGCGTCAGCCGCTCCAGCTCGCCCTGCGACATCTTCTTCGGGTCACAGATGACCCCGCCCTTCGCGCCTCCGAAAGGAATATTCACAACCGCGCACTTCCACGTCATCCAGCTCGCCAGCGCCCGCACCTCGTCCAGCGTCACATCCGGCGCGTAGCGGATCCCGCCCTTGCCGGGGCCCCGCGCCTGCGAATGCTGTACCCGGTAGCCGGTGAACACCTCAAACCGCCCATCGTCCATCTGCACCGGAAAGTGCACGATGATCTCCCGCGAAGGCTGCCGCAAAACCTTCCAAAGCCCATCATCAAGGTTGAGCTTTTGCGCGGCGTAGTCGAATCGGGCGGCCTGCGCCTCCCATGGGTTGATTTCCTGTTCCAGCGATATTGCCGTTGCCATGCTTCCTTCTCTCCGTCCCGCCCTGCACACAGGGCTGGGCAAACGTCCCCGAGTATAGGCTTCGCTTCGGGGCATAGCCAAGCGTCCAAATGCCAAAAAACTGCATCCGGCTCACTTTAGTCACTTTCCTTCGGTTAGACGCCTGCCGCCTGGCCTCAGGCCGTCCGCCCGGGCATTACCATTGGCGTACGCATGCAAGCAGCCGCCCCTATGCAGCCCAGCCGCGACGAATTCCTGAGCCTTGCCCAACGGCACACTCTGGTCCCCGTGTTTCTGCGCCTCAATGCCGACCTCGAAACCCCGGTCACCGCCTTTCTGCGCCTGGCCTCCGATGAGGAAGAGTGTTTTCTGCTCGAATCGGTCGAAGGCGGCGAAGCCATCGGCCGATACACCTTTATCGGTGTGCGTCCGTTTCGTAAAATCCTCGCCCGCGGCAGCCAGCTCACCTTTACGGAAGCAGGCCTGGTGCACACGCGCGAGGGCGACATTTTCGCGGAACTCCAGGCCGCCCTCAGCGGCCATACTCCGGCGCGTTTGCCGGGTTTGCCCCCGTTCACCGCGGGCGCGGTGGGCTTTTTCGCCTATGACGCGGTTCGGGGCGTCGAGCAGCTGCCCGCGACCGCCCCGGACGAGCTCCATGTGCCGGATGCCTGCCTGCTTTTCTTCGACGAAGTGCTCGCCTTCGACCATCTCCGCAAGGAGATGGTGCTGATCGTCACCGCTGACCTTCGGCAAGCAGCGCCCGAAGCCGCCTACCTCGCTGCCCAAAGCCGCCTGGAGCAGTTCGCCGCGCGCCTTAGCCGGCCGCTGCCCGAGAGTGCGACGCGGCCGCCCGCCCCAGCCCTAAAATCGCTGCGCATCGAGCGCCGCACCGGCAAACCGGAGTACCTGGCCTCGGTTGAGCGCGCGCAGCAATATATCGCCGCGGGAGACATTTTTCAGGTGGTGCTGTCGCAGCGCTTCGACATGGCGCCGGAGGTCGACCCCTTCTCCATTTACCGCTCGCTGCGCATCGTCAATCCCTCTCCTTATATGTACTTTCTCCGGCTCGGGCTGGGGAACGCCAACCCGGCACACATCGTGGGCTCCTCGCCGGAGATGCTGGTCCGGGTCACCGGTCGCCGCGTCGAATACCGTCCCATCGCCGGCACCCGCCCCCGCGGGCGCGATGAGGACCATGACCGCCGCATCGCGGACGAACTGCTGGCCGACGAAAAAGAGCGCTCAGAGCACGTGATGCTGGTCGACCTGGGCCGCAACGACGTGGGCCGCGTGAGCGACTATGGGAGCGTGCGCGTGCGCGATCTCATGCGCATCGAACGCTATTCGCACGTCATGCACATTGTGAGCGCTATCGAGGGCCGGCTGCGCCCGGAGCTCGACGCGGTCGATGCCCTGCGCGCCTGCTTTCCCGCGGGAACGCTCTCCGGCGCGCCCAAAATACGCGCCATGGAGATTATCGAAGAGCTCGAGCCCGCCCGCCGCGGGCTGTATGGCGGTGCCATCCTTTATGCGGATTATTCCGGCAACCTGGACTCCTGCATCGCGATCCGCACGCTTGTGCTTCAGGGCGAAACGGGTTCGGTCCAGGCCGGCGCAGGGATCGTGGCCGACTCCGTGCCCGAGCGCGAACAGGAGGAGTGCGAAAACAAGGCCAGCGCCGTATTCCGGGCTATTGAGCGCGCCCGCGGCCACTAAAAGGCTCGCCAGCAAGGAGCGGGCGCCCCCGCTCTCGCGAGCGAACGCGGTGCGCGCTCTCGACGGCCTCGCGGATTCCCAAGCGCCAGCGATGAACCGGCGGCCGTACGAGAGCACGCCGTTGGAACAGGCCCCAAAAAAAACAACTCTGTACGCGTCCAAACATTGGGAGCAACCGCGCCCGCCCGGCCTACGTCCTAACAGTTCGAGGAGCC
>CAXTVG010000051.1:0-9947 GCA_964247505.1 uncultured Acidobacteriaceae bacterium | reverse complement strand
CTCCTGCAGGTGGGCGCTGTGCTGCTTCCATGCGGCGACCGGGTCGGGCGCGTCCATGCGCGAGGCTGTGAAGATCGCGTTCCACAGCTTTTCGATCGCGTCCTCGTCCGGCTCGCCCGGAAACACCGTCCGTGCCCACGCCGGGGTCGCCGCCGCCACGATCGACCAGTTGATCTCGTGGCGGGTAATCAGTTCGAGCGCCGGGCGGCTTGCCTTGGACGCGGCCACGTTGGCCCGCGAAACTTTGCCGGCGTCCTGCCCCGCCAGCAGCGCCGGGTCACCCCCGGTGATCCCCAGCCGCGCTGCACCCTCGCGGTAGGCCCGCGCGATCCCCTCGTGCAGCCAGGCGGCGGCATGGTCGAAGCTTGCCTCGGGCGCGTGGCGATAGCGGGCCAGCGTTGTTTCATCGTCGACGTACATGGCCGTCACGAGCGTCGCTCCCGCCCGGTAAGCATGCTCCGTAACGCGGCGCACCAGCGGCAGCGCCTCGACGGGCGCGGTGATCAGGAGTTCCTGCCCCTCACGCAGGCCGAGACCCGCTTGGACTGCAACGCGGGCAAAGGTATCCAGGCGCGCAGAAAGAGAGGATGGAGGTGTTTCGTGAAAACGGGCAGTGGAGGTCGCGGAAGCACTCATAAAACTACTCTACCGTTTGCCCCGGAACAGCGGGAGGGCGTTTACCGCGTGATGCTCCAGGCGCTTGCAGCTGGCACCTCCGTACCAGCGGAGAAGCCGTCGAAAGGATCACGCTGAGCCCCAGCAGCGCCCAGAAAATACTGGGCAGCCCCGCCGCATGGCCCAACAAACCCAAGAGCGGCGGCCCCACCAGCAGCCCGGCATAGCCTACCCCGACCGCGGTCGAGAGCCCCTCGCCCGGCGCAAAGCCCGGCAGGGTAGCGGCGGTGCGGTACAGCACAGGCGAAGCGTTGGCCAGCCCCGCGCCGATCAGGGCAAACCCCGCAAGCACGAGCGGAAGCGGGTGAAGAAGCAGAATCATAAGAAAGCCCACCGCGCTGACTGCCCCGCCTAAACGGAGCGCGGCTTGCTCACCTAACCGGCCTACCACCGTGTCCCCCGTAAACCGCCCGATGACCATCAGCGCCGCGAAACAGGTGTATCCATACCCGGAGGTGCCATTCCCCAGGTGCCGCACATTGCGCAGCAGCAGCGCGCTCCAGTCGCCCATGGCGCCTTCGCTGACCATGGTTGAGAAGCACAGGACGCCCAGCAGCAGCAGCCGCGGATCGGGCAGGCGGAAGCGCTTTTTCCCCTCCTGCGCAGGGTTCAGCCCCGTCGCGTGGTGCGCATCTTCCAGGGCTTTTGAAAACATAAGCGGTGCCACTGCGAGCACCAGTGCAAGCAGGGCTGCGCCGAACCAGCACACCAGGGGCAGATCGCGCACTCCACGCGCCATCAGAACGCTGTGAAGGCCGGCCCCTGCGAAGCAGCCGACACTGAAAACCGCGTGAAACATGGAAATCGTTCGCTTGCGCAGCAGCGCCTCGACGACCACGCCATGGGCGTTCATCGCGACGTCCATGGCCGCCGCATTCAGTCCGGTAAGAAACAGAACCGCCACCAGCAGCTTGATGGAGGGAAGCAGGATAGCGAGCGACAGCAGTGCCGGAAAAAGCAGTCCCGCCACAATGGAAACGGTGCGCGAGCCAAAGCGCCGCAGCAGCGGGCCCGCTGCCGGCATGGCGCACAGCGCGCCGATGCCTGCGGCCAGCAGCACGGAGCCGAGTTGTGCGGGGTTCAGCCCCAGGGCGTGCGCGCGCTCCGGGATGTGCGGCACCCAGGACCCGACCGCCGCCCCATTGACCAGAAACAAGACCGCGACCGCCCATTGGGCGCGGCGCGCAGCCCCGGGTGCCACGGCGATGGACGGCGTGGGGACCTGTTTCAGCCCGGCGAGGGGGATGTCTGTTATTTCTTCAAGCATTGCATGAGGCTTTCCGGGCGGCAGCGAGGGAAGGAGAACGCAGTGGGTTTACATGGCCTGCAGCAAAGTACACTGTTTGTGTATGAAGTTTACGACGAACCTGCGGGTTCGCTACTCTGAAACCGATCAGATGGGCGTTGTTTACCACGGAAACTACTTTGCTTGGTTCGAAGTAGGCCGGGTGGAACTGATGCGCGGGCTCGGCTTCTCCTATGTGGCGCTTGAAGCGGAAGAAGGGTGCGGGCTCCCGGTCGTGGAAGCCTCCTGCCGCTACCGGCAGCCTGCCCGGTATGACGATCTACTCACCATTGAAACGACGGTGAAAGCTTTGCGCGGATCCATTGTAGTGTTCAGCTATGAACTGCGCCGCGGCGATCTGGTGTTGGCCGAGGCGGAAACCAAGCACGTCGTCGTGGACCGGACGATGAAGCCTCGTCGCCTTCCGGAGCTATATCATCAAGCCCTGCTCCGAATCCTGGCCTGAAAACCCGCCCTCCAGTGGAGAAGACCGCAGCCCTTTGCGGCCTGGCAGGGAATCAGGGCTTCTTAGAGCTCCGGCGTGCGCACACTCGGTATCGGCGGGGGCGACGGGATCGTGCCTCTTCCGGGTATATGCACGACATTTTTCTGGAGATCGTGGTGCAGTGAGTACAGCGCCAGCTCCAGGCGGTCCGAAACTCCGAGCTTGTCGTAGATCTTGCGCAGGTAGTTCTTCACCACCTGCTCGCTGGTCCCAATGTGGTGGGCGATCTCCTTATTACGCTTCCCCTGGCTGATGTAGGTAATAATCGAGATTTCCTTCGGCGAGAGGCGGGGAGCCGCTTTGGTGGTAATCCCCTGCGTCGCCTGCAGCCGGTAAGCCTCGATCAGCAGGGTGAGCGACTGGTTGTCGATCCAGGTTTCCCCAGCCGCAACCTTGCGCACGCAGCGCAGCAGCAGGTCCGGCGAGATCGCGCGCGAGATCGTTCCGCGCACTCCGTTGCGGTAAAGCTCGATCATGCGTGCTTCATCGGCAATGGCGCCCTGCACGATCATTTTGACCGGCTGCGGGCCGCACTTGATCAGCTCGGGGACCAGCTCCGTATGACCGCCCAGGATGCTCCAGTCCAGCAGCAGAACATCGGCCGAGTGCTGCTTCAGAGTCGAGCGCAGGCTGGCCATGCTTTCGGCCTGCGCGATGACGTGAATATCCGGCTCGGCCGCGAACACCTTGCTCATGCCGACCCGGAAGATAGCCTGCCCGTCGGCGAGAATCACCCGCACCGGGTTTTCCCGGTGTGCCACGGTGGTATTGCCGGGTTGGTGAGCGGGTTGAGTTGCCTGGGGCCGAGGGTAGTTTTGCGGGTAGGAGGGCGGCTGGCTCGGGCCGCCATTGGAGGCGCTCTGCGGCGCGGCACCCGGCATCGCGACTCCGTTCACCGTTCCTGTGCTCGGGCCGACGCGCATTCTGTCGTTCAAGAAATTCATAGGCAAACGCTCGCCCTCCGCCTTTCGCTACTGAAACCGGTACTCATCGATAACCGCCGCCACATAACACGAACCGTTCTCCTGGTAGGTGCGAACAACGTGCCCCGCGCAGTGAATTGCCGCAGTCGAATTGTCCATCGTTACCTCTTTCGGCACTTGCAGCAAAAACTCTAGCCCGGCATCTCCCGGAATGCTACACGGCATGCGCAACAACACGCCATTATGGGAAATATTCACGGTCACGGCCTCCACCTGTTCTCCCGCGACCAACACCAATACCGGCAGGTGCATTGGAAAGCGTACCGCACTGCGAAGCTCTTCCCATACCATCTGTGTTTACTCGCCTTCACCGAAAAGGAGGTGCAAAAGCTGCGTAAAGCTGACCGCCCGGTTTCCTGCGTTCCCGCGACGCCGGTTCTGCGAGCGACGCGGTTGAGCCCTTTACCGGGCGCTCCGCAATCCAGCACATTCTACACCGCCATGCTCCCCGAAGCGCCAGGCTTAAAGCCGGAATCGATAGAGCTTGTCCCAATTTGGGAAAGTCGGTCCCGCATAGGGCGCGCAGTGTACACTCAGGGCGTCTCCGCCGGACGCAGAAAACCGCAGCCTGCCTGAGACCTTAAATATGTCCAGATCCGCCACGCTTTCCAATCCTGGCCGGCATCTCCGCAGTCTGTCCGCGGCGCAGCGGCACACCTTCGCCGCCGCCTTCCTCGGCTGGAGCCTGGACGCGTTCGACTTCTTTCTCCTGGTCTTTTCCATCCCGGCTATCTCAGCGGAGTTCCACACCGGAACCGCCGAAACAGCCCAGGCCCTGTTTCTCACCCTCGCCTTCCGGCCCTTGGGCGCGCTCCTGTTTGGTCTCCTGGCCGAGCGGCGCGGCCGCCGCCCCGCTTTGCTCCTTAATATTGCCTGCTTCAGCAGCTTGGGACTTTTGTCCGCTTTCGCCCCTACGTTGCCCGTGTTCCTTGTCCTGCGCGCGCTGTTCGGGGTGGCCATGGGCGGCGAGTGGGGAGTAGGCGCGGCGCTGGCCTTTGAAACGCTGCCCGCGGAGGGCCGCGGGTTCTTCTCGGGTTTCCTGCAGCAGGGCTATTCAGCCGGATCGCTTCTGGCCTCGCTCGTGTTCTGGCTGCTGTTCACCCCGTTTTCCCGCTTGCACGTCGGGGGCCACCCGGTGGGCTGGCGCGGACTCTTTATTGTGGGTGCCCTGCTGCCCGCGCTGCTGCTCCTCTACATCGCGCGATCGGTACGCGAGTCGCCCGCCTGGAGCACCGGGCAAGCCAAGCAGGCCCCGTCAGGTCGCGAACTGTTTGCGAGCGTGCGCCAGTACGCTGGCGTGTTTCTCTTCCTGGTGCTCCTGATGACTGGCTTCAACGCTTTTTCTCATGGGTCCACCGATATTTATCCGACATTTCTGCTCAAAGACCGGCACGCGAGCCCGCACGAAACCGGGGTCATCGGCATTGTTTTCAGCATCGGGGCGATTCTGGGCGGCGTTTCCTTTGGGGCGCTTTCCGAGCGCTGGGGGCGCAAGCGCGCCATTGTCGCCGCGGCGCTGCTCAGCATCCCGTGCATCCCTTTGTATGCGCTCGCCCACTCGCTTCCCGTGCTCGCGCTGGGCAGCTTTCTTATGCTGTTTGTCGTGCAGGGCGCTTGGGGCGTGGTGCCGGCCTATCTCAACGAGCTTTCGCCGGGACCGGTCCGGGCGGTTTTTCCCGGTTTGGTGTACCAGCTCGGAAACCTGTTCGCTTCAAAAATCAGCGTTTTCCAGGCCAGGGCAGCGGCGCACACGGGGTCGTTGGGGCCTGTGCTCGCGGGTACAGTGCTTGTTGTTGCCCTTTTTTTGGCGGCGGTGGCTTCCTTGGGGCGCGAATCGCGCGGAACGGTACTCCGGTAACAGCGAACTGCCCCTTTTTTCATGCACAATAAAGGCCATCCACTCTTTCCCAAGGAGGCGCGCCTGTGCCCCGCGTTCACTTTCACCAACAGCTGGCGCAGCTGAAAGATAAGCTGCTGGCCATGGCCGCTCTCGCTCAGCAGGCGCTTGAATCCTCCGTGGAGGCGTTTCTGGAGCGTGACGCATCCCTGTGCCAGTACGTACGCGAAAACGAAACCGCTATTAACCTGGCGCAGCGCGAGGTCGACGAAATGAGCTACGAGCTGCTTGCGCAGGAGCAGCCCATGGCCATCGATCTCCGGTTTATTCTCGCGGTCATCAAAATTAACGGCAATCTTGAGCGCATCGGCGATCAGTCGATGAGCATTGCCGAGCGCACCCTGGCGCTCACGGCCATGCCGCCTGCCGAGTGCCCGGCCGACATAGCAGGAATGCGCGACATAGCGCGCGCCATGATCCGCGGTGCCCTTCAAGCGTTGCTTGAAGGGAATTGCAAACTCGCCAACTCCGTCATCGAGATGGACGACGAGATCGACCGGCTCAACCGCGAAACGCATGAAAAGCTCATCCGGCTTATTGCTGCGAACTCTGCCGTTGCCGAGCAGTCGTTGAACACCATCATCATCTCGCGGAATCTGGAGCGCATCGCCGACCACGCCGCCAACATTGCAAGCGACGTCATCTTCTGGATCGAGGGCGCGGATATTCGCCACCTGCAGAGCTTGCCGATGCCGCGACAGGTCCACTCGGCCGTTGCAGCAACAGCGGTGAATTGACTGCAGGGTCCCGTGCACAAGCAGCATCGATAGCCGTCGTAAACTGAAATCCATGGCAGCAGTGATTCTCGATGGAAAAGCGCTGGCGAGCGAACTGGAACTGGAACTCAGTCAGCGTGTCGCGCAGCTGCGGGAGCAGGGGATCGCACCCCCGGTTCTAGCGACTGTCCTGGTCGGCAGCGACCCGGCTTCGGCCACCTACGTGCGCATGAAGGGCAATGCCTGCCGCCGGGTCGGCATGGAATCGCTGCCCATCACGCTCGGCGAGCAGACCAGCACGGACGAGCTGCTCGCGGTGATTGATGAGCTGAACCATGACCCGCGCGTGCGCGGCATTCTGCTTCAGCACCCGGTCCCGGACCAGATTAATGAGCGGGAGTGCTTTGACCGGATCGCGCTTGATAAGGACGTGGACGGGGTGACGAGCTGGGGTTTTGGGCGCATGTCCATGAAGGAGCCGGCATTCGGCTCGGCCACCCCGGCGGGCATCATGCGATTGCTGCGCCACTACCGGATTCCGCTCCATGGCAAGCGAGCTACGGTGATCGGACGCAGCGCTATCCTTGGCCGGCCGATGGCCACGATGCTTGACCACGCCAACTGCACAGTGACGCTCACCCATCGCTATACAGTCGATCTCGAGCGCCACCTGCGCGACGCGGACGTTATTGTCGCCGCGCTCGGCAAGCGCGAATACATCCGAGCGGAGTGGCTCGCGGACGGCGTGGTCGTGGTCGATGCGGGCTACCATCCGCCGCTCCACGGCGCCCCTGGCACGGGCGACGTGGAGCTGTCGCCATCGCTGCGCGAGCGGGCGAGTGCTTACACTCCGGTTCCGGGCGGCGTGGGCCCTATGACGATCGCGACCCTGATGGCCCAGACGGTTGAGTCGGCCGAGCGGGCCGCGGCTCTCACTCCCGTGCTTGTCCGGTGAGCTCACAAATCTTCGAGCCTGCCCCGAAACAAGTCAAAGCTTGCGCTTTGCCGGCATCCTGAGCGAAACTGTTGGTGCTTGAAAAAGCGCCGGAAGGGTCTTGGTCCTCCCGGAGCGCGAAGTGCTACCTCAAGCGAAGCAGCACGAGAACCAGTACGACGATTGCCATCACCAGCCGCCAGTCCAGCGCGACGGTGATGAACAACCGGAACCAGGACGATTCAACGTCTTTGTTCACCAGTTACCCACCTCCTCACCTCGGTTACGGCTTCCGGGTCGCTTATAACGACCCGGAGGCCGCCCGATCCAGTCACCGCACACAAGCTCGGCAAGAAGGCTTTTTCAGCTTACGAGTTTCGAAGGCGGTGCGCATGTTACTTCGGGCATGAGCATGCTCTGCTTCTCTTTGCTCAGGCGATGCCTGCGTAATCCGGGTTCGTGGTACCGTCGCTTAGAGGTTTCTCTCGCTTGCAGTCCCGCGCGACCTGCCTCCGCAGATGCTCATGACAAAATCAGATTCAAAAACTAGAAGAAGCATTCAGCTTGCCCTTTGCATAGCTCTCGCCGGCACAGCCGCGTACGCGCAAAAGAGCTCACCGGCGACCTCCGCAACCACGGCTTCCATTCATCTCGACCCGGCCCGCACAACGGTGCGCTTCACAGCGGGAACCATTCGCCGCATCCACGGGACTTTCCAACTCAAGGGCGGCGTGTTCGCGCTCGACCCCAAAACCGGTGTCGCTCAGGGCGAAATCCTGGTCGAGGCGACGTCGGAAAAAAGCAATGACGCGAAACTGGACAAAAAAATCCAAACCGAAACGCTGGAAACCGGCAAGTATCCCGGAATCTTCTTCCATCCCGAAAAGGTGTCGGGTATGCTTCCTGCCAAAGACGGGGAAACCCACCTCAAGCTGGACGGCTCCTTTAACATCCACGGGGCTGACCATCCTTTAAGCGTGGATGTGGACGCGGTTCGGGCGGGCGATGACCTAACCCTTAAAACAACCTTCACTGTCCCCTATGTCGAGTGGGGTATGCGCGATGCGAGCACAATGTTTATGCGGGACCGCAAGGTGCGCGTCACAATTGAAAGCCATGGAAATGCCGAAACTGCGCCTGCCGGCAGCTAGCCTGATTGCCTGCGCCTTGCTTGCGGCCGGATGCACAAGCCGACCCGCGCAGACGCCGGATCAGCGGCTCCAATCCCAAGCTGCCGAGAGCGCCCGGCAGGTGCATCACGACGTAAAAAACGCCGGCGTGGAAGCGCGGCACGCTCTGGTGGCGGCACGTCGCGAGACTAAGGATATCGTCGCGGGTGCCCGCGAAGGCTGGCGCGAAGGCGGCGCCAAGGATGGCCCGATCCTGGGGACCCATGCGCGCCTCGACATCAATCACGCTTCCCCGTCTCAACTCGCCGGGCTACCGGGTGTGCACGCCTCCACCGCCCGACGGATCGCTGCCGGGCAGCCGTACACAAGCACGAATGAGCTGGTGAAGCGAGGCCTGGTCACGCCCGACGAATACGCGCGAATTCGGGAGCGGATTGCGGCCCGTTAAGCCGATTTGCGACGCGGAGCCGGGCTGCGACATCGTATGGTTGAAGATGTTGCGGGGGAAAGCCCGTAGGCTACACTACATTCAGGGAGACGATCACGATGGCGACAGCAACCGCACCCGTAGCAACAGAGTTCAAGACCCCAACCGCGGTCTCACTGACCCCTTCTGCGAACACCAAGGTGCGCGAGATTATGGCCACCCAGGACCCACTGCCTGCCGGGCTCCGCATTGGCGTGGTCGGGGGCGGCTGCTCGGGCTTCCAGTACTCCATGTCGTTTGAAAACCAGGCCGGCATGATGGATAAGGTGCTCAACTTCGACGGCCTCAAGGTGTTTGTCGACGCGACCTCGATGATGTATCTGAACGGCTGCGTGGTGGATTACGTGGAGACGCTTGAGGCTGCGGGTTTTAAGTTTGAAAACCCGGCGGTGAAGAGTACCTGTGGATGCGGGTCTTCTTTTAGCGTCTAATCAGGCGCGAAACCACGTAGAAACCCGCCAAATCGGCGGGTTTCTTTGCTTTCGAGGTTACTGAGGGGACCCGAAGCCGCCCGCGAACGGACTGCTGCCGGAGCTTGAACCTGAACCGGAGCCCCCCGAACCTGCTCCAGCGGAACCGAAACCGCCGGCGAAGGGCGATCCCGAGCTTCCGGAGCCGCCAAACCCGGAGCCGCTGCCGGAGTTTCCGCCAAATTCCGAGCCCGAGCCGCCTCCGAACCCGGAGGTGCCGCCAAAGCCAGAACCGGAGTTTCCGCCGAATCCCGAGCCTGAGTTGCCGCCGCCAAAGCTGGGAGTGCCCCCGTTCTGGCCTCCAATACTGCTTCCCATGCTGCCGCCGTTCACGCCGACGCCCGCGGAGCCCCCACCTGCCATACCAGCCATCGCCTGTGCCTGCTCTTCGACGGGGTCGTAGACGAACTCCCACTTGTTGTAGTGGTCCTGAAGCCGGTAGGCCACTACCGAGGGCTTATCGCTCGGCAAGGTGACGCCCACAATAGGGCCGCCCGAGCCGCCATTGAAGCCCATGGCTGTGGTTGCGTTGCTGCCGTTGTTGCCGAAGCCAGCAAGGCCGCCTGAGCCGCTGGAAGGCGAGCCATTCGCCGAACCGCCGCCGAAGCCGGAGCTGCCGCTGCTGGCGCCAAAGCCGGAACCGCCGCCAAAGCCGGAGCTGCCGCCGAAGGCAGAGCCATTGTTGGCGCCCCCGGAAGCACCGCTGGCACCTGTACCCGTGCCGGTTCCGCCTGTGCCATCGGTGGGTTCGCTCGCGTAAAGGCCGCCCGAAGCGCCACCGCCCAGTCCTGGGCTACCCGAGCCGATCGCAGTTCCAGCCATGCCCGAGGAGCCTGCGCTGCTGCCGCCAAAGCCGGAGCTGCCC
>CAXTVG010000050.1:0-10080 GCA_964247505.1 uncultured Acidobacteriaceae bacterium | reverse complement strand
GCGAAAAAGGCTTCAGCGAGAAAAGCGGTGCCGGCGAAGAAAACCACCGCGCGTAAAACCGCGCCCGCAAAGAAAACAGCAGCAAAAAAGACAACTGTGAAAAAAACCGCGGCAAAGAAAAGCGCGCCCGCGAAGAAAACCGCCGCGGCGAAGCGAACCACCGCAGCCCGGGGGAAAAAGGCAGCGCCCGCGAAAAGAAGCGCGCGCCGCTGAGCCCCGGACGGCTCGCGAAACGGTGATCGCGAGCCGCTGCTCTCCTGTAGGAGTCGTGAGCTGCACTGCTACACTTGGGTTTACTCAAAGGAGATTACGCTCATGGCAGAGGTTACGATCACGGTTCGCCCCAACGGACCTTTCCGCGTGGAAGGCCCCATCCGGCTGGTTGACGGCAGCGGCGGCGAGTGGGACCTGACGGGCAAGCCCGCAGTTTCGCTGTGCCGCTGCGGCGCGTCAACGCGCAAGCCGTTCTGCGACGGCACGCATACGAAAGTCGGCTTCCAAGCCGCGGAAGCCGCAGTCGCCGCGCAGGACCCAGCCGCCGCCCAAGCGGTCAAGGGCGACAACGCTCCGAAAATCTAATCCCGCGACGTTCGCGCCGGAGCGGCATCCCTTCCTTAGGCATGAACACCGCTCCGAATCGCAAATTCAAAGCAGGCAAGCTTCGCTTCATCTCCCACCTGGTGCGCGAGTCGCTCCTCACGCCGACGCGCGGCGTTTCTCACACGCCCGAGCCGGCCCAGCCCGGCGCCGTTGCGATCACCTGGATTGGCCACTCGTCGTTTCTGGTTGAGCTCGGCGGCAAGCGGATTCTGATCGATCCGGTGTTCGCGCAATACCTCATCGTGCTTAAGCGCCGCCGCAAACCCGGGGTGCGGCTGCGCGATCTGCCGCCGATCGACCTTGTTTTGATTACGCACGCGCACATGGACCACCTCAACCTCCCGTCCCTGCGCGGCGTGCTGCGGCTCAACCGGCGTCACGGGCAGCCCGCGCCTGTGGTCGTTGTGCCTGAAGGCGTCCGTGATCTGGTGGAGAAGCTCGGTTTCCGGGAGGTGCGTGCGATGGGGCATTGGCAGCAAACCTCGCTGGACGGGCTCTCAATCGCGATGACCCCAGCCCGCCACTGGGGCGCGCGCATGTTCAACGACACGGGCCGCGGCTACGGCGGCTACGTGGTGAGCGCGGGGGGCCGCTCGGTGTATCACAGCGGCGACAGCGCCTACTTCCCCGGCTTCGCGGAGATCGGCCGGCGGCTGCATCCGGAGATTGCGCTCTTGCCCATCGGCGCTTACTCGCCGGACAACTTTCGCAGCGTCCACACCAGCCCCGAAGACGCGCTTGAGGCTTTTCGCGACCTCGGCAGCCGCGTGTTCATCCCAATGCACTACGGGACGTTCCGCTTATCGCGCGAGCCCATGGAAGAGCCGCCTCAACGGCTGCTTGCCGCGGCAGAGCAGGCTGGGCTTGCGTCGCAAGTCCTGATCCTGAAAGAAGGCCGCACCCGCCAGTTTCCCGGCTGAAAGAGCGGGCGTTTGCTGTATGCTCCCTGCAGCCTGAAAAGGAGCGGACACACACATGCGGTTGAACTCCCTTTTGCTGCGCAGTGCGCTGGTGGGCGCTCTCGGCGGCCTTCTCTTTGGCTTCGACACCGCCGTAATCTCCGGCGCGACGCACCAGCTCACGCAGGTGTTCTCGCTTTCTGCAAGCCAGCTGGGCTTTACGGTGTCCATCGCGCTGTTCGGGAGCGTTCTCGGGGCGCTCGGCTCCGGCCCGCTCGGCCAGCGCATCGGCTCCAGCAAGGCGCTGCGCGTCATGGCTGTGCTGTACTTGGCCTCCGCGCTTGGGGCCGCCTTCGCCTGGAACTGGCCTTCGCTGCTGGTATTCCGCTTTATCGGGGGCCTGGGCAGCGGCGGCTCGTCGGTGCTGGGGCCGGTGTACATCGCTGAGGTCGCGCCGGCGCGCGTCCGGGGCCGCCTGGTCGGCTTGTTTCAGGTCAACATCGTTGTCGGCATTCTGCTGGCTTACGCTTCCAACTCCGTGATCGCCGCGCTCCACCTGGGTGCCGCAACCTGGCGCTGGGAACTGGGCGTTGCCGCCGCCCCCGCGCTGTTGTTTCTGCTGCTGCTCTTCGGCGTCCCCCGCTCCGCGCGCTGGCTGCTCACGCAGGGCCGGGTGGACGACGCCCGCGCTATTCTAGGCCTGCTCGGCTCGCGCGACCCGCAGGCTGAGGTCGATGAGATGCGCCGCGCCATCCACGCCGAAGCGGGCAGCCGCACCGTTCCGCTGTTCACACGCAAGCTGCGCCTGCCTATCTTTCTCGCTGTTTCTATCGGCGTTTTCAACCAGCTCTCCGGCATCAACGCGATTCTTTATTACCTCAACGACATCTTCCGCGCCGGCGGCCTTTCTTCCGTTTCGGGAGATATGCAGGCGGTCATTATCGGCGCGGTTAACCTCGTTTCGACGCTGCTGGCCATGAGCGTGATCGACCAAATCGGACGCAAAACACTGCTGCTTATCGGCTCGGTCGGCACCGCGGCCTGCCTGGGCGGCGTGGCTTACGTTTTCATGTCGCAGCACTATCTGGCTTCCCTGCTTTGGCTGCTGGTCGGCTTTATCTTCTTCTTTGCGATTTCGCAGGGCGCGGTCATTTGGGTTTACATCAGCGAAGTCTTTCCGACGGCCGTGCGCTCCAAGGGCCAGAGCCTGGGTTCGGGCTCCAACTGGATTGCCAACGCGGTGATTTCTTTCGCGTTCCCCGTCGTCGCCAAGCACTCGACCGGGGCACCGTTTCTGTTCTTCGCCGCTATGATGGCGCTGCAGTTTTTCGTCGTGCTGTTTATCTACCCGGAGACAAAGGGCGTCTCGCTCGAGCAGCTCCAGCAACAGCTCGGAACGAATTAGACACGGCGTGTTCGCCTTCCTTTCGCTATAATCCCGGAAGGAAGGCGAGGCTTTCGCGCGCTAAAACACCCGGTTTTCCACGCGCGCGCCCAGCCGCATCGAAGACCCATGATGCAGGTCCAGCAAAAGCTCGAAATCCTCGCCGATGCGGCCAAGTATGACGCCTCCTGCGCCAGCTCCGGCTCTAAGCGCGCCGGGACCGCGAAGGGCGTGGGCTCCTCCGACGGCACCGGCATCTGCCACAGCTACACGCCGGACGGCCGTTGCGTTTCCCTGCTCAAAATCCTGCTGACGAACTACTGCACCTACGACTGCGTTTTCTGTGTCAATCGCGTTTCGTCCGACATTCGTCGCGCGCGCTTTACGCCGCAGGAGGTCGTCGACCTTACGCTCAGCTTTTACAAGCGCAACTATATCGAGGGCCTGTTCCTCTCCTCCGGCATCATCCAGTCGCCGGACTACACGATGGAGCAGCTAATTGAGGTCGCGCGCACGCTGCGCGAGGCGCACAGCTTCGGCGGTTATATCCACCTCAAGGCCATCCCCGGCGCGAGCGAGGCTCTGATCGAGCGCGCAGGTACGTTCGCCGACCGCCTCAGCGCGAATATGGAGCTTCCCACGCAGCGTGATCTTGTCCAGCTTGCTCCGGACAAAAAGGTCGATGTCATTGAAGGGACTATGGGCCAGATCGCCGAGTATAAAGTCGCGGCGGAGGAGGACCGCAAACGCATCCGCAGCGCGCCGCGGTTCGCGCCCGCGGGTCAAAGTACGCAGCTCGTGGTCGGCGCGACGCCCTCGACTGACCAAGAGATCATCGCGACTGCCTCGCATTTGTACAAGCAGTACGATCTGCGCCGTATCTACTACTCTGGCTTCTCGCCGTTTCCGCAGGGCGATGCGCGCCTGCCGATGAAAGCCGCGCCGCTGGTCCGCGAGCACCGTTTATACCAAGCCGACTGGCTGATGCGCTACTACGGTTTTGAGGGTCATGAGCTGACCACGCCCGAGCAGCCCAATCTCGACCTGACGCGCGACCCCAAGCTCACCTGGGCGCTCGCGCACCGCGAGTTCTTCCCCGTCGACGTGAACCGCGCCACCCGCGAAGCACTGCTGCTCGTACCCGGCATCGGCTACCGCAATGTCGACCGCATTCTGCGCATCCGGCGGTACCACCCGCTCTCGCTCGAGGACCTGCGCAAGCTCCATGTGCGGCTCAAAACCGTTTCGCCTTTTATCATCGCGGTCGACCACCTTGCCACCGCGATCGATGAGATCACGCTCCCCGAGCAGACCCTAGTCCCCGCGCAAATGCAGCTGTTCAACGCGGGCGTGGGCGCGAGCACAGGCCAACTATGAGCGCGCTCACGGTTTTTCGCATCCGCATCGCGCCTGAGTTTGCCGCCTGGCGCGAGCAGGCCCGCGCACTGCTCGGCGATGGCATCGCCCCTGAGCAGATCGAGCTCGTCGATGAGGAAAGCGACACAGCTCTTGCGTTTGATTTCGCGCCCACGCCTGAGCCCGATTCGCGACTCGCAATCACGCAGCCTGCCGTCCCGAAAGCCTTTCTCGATTTGGCGGAAATCGTTGCCTGCCACAGCAATCCCGAGCGCTGGCAGCTGCTGTACCGCGTTCTGTGGAGGCTGCAAAGCGACCGCTTGCTGATGAAGCATGAGCTCGACGCGGACATCGCGCGCATGCGGCAAATGGACCGCCAAGTGCGCCGCGACCTGCACAAAATGCACGCGTTCCTGCGCTTTCGCATGGTCCTGGACGATGGTCGTGAGCACTACATCGGCTGGTATCGGCCCGACCACCGTATCCTCGCGCTCGCCGTGCCCTTTTTCGTCGAGCGTTTTGCCGTGATGCGCTGGACGATCCTCACCGGCTACGCCTCCGCCAGTTGGGATCCGGAGGCGAAGCGCGTCACCTGGGGACCGGGTGTCCCGCGCTCACACGCCCCGGAAGCAGACGAACTGGAAGGCATGTGGCGCTCGTACTACGGTTCGATCTTTAATCCGGCTCGCCTGAACACCCGTGCCATGCGCTCGGAAATGCCCGCCCGCTACTGGGCCGAGCTGCCTGAGCTCGCCATTCTCCCCCAGCTGCTCAACGACGCGGACCGCCGCGTGGGAACCATGATGGAACAGCAAAGTCTTCTCCAGAGCAATACCTTTGTGCCTAGCGACCACACCTTGCCGGTCCTGCGCGAGGCCCTGCCCCGCTGCGAGGGCTGCGATCTGTACAAACCCGCGACCCAGGCCGTGTTCGGCGAGGGCCTCGCGCACGCTCCGCTGATGTTAATCGGCGAGCAGCCCGGCAACGACGAGGACCTCGCCGGCAAACCCTTCGTCGGCCCCGCCGGGCGCGTCCTCGACCAGGCTTTCGAGGAGCTCGGCTTCCAGCGTGGCGAGGTTTACGTGACCAACGCCGTGAAGCATTTCAAGTTCATCGAGCGAGGCCGGCGGCGCATTCACGAGTCGCCCAACCTGCGCGAGATTGCCGCCTGCCGTCCCTGGCTGCTCGCGGAGCTCGACGCGGTACAGCCCAAGGTGGTCGTCTGCCTCGGCGCGTCCGCGGCCAAGTCGCTGCTGGGGGCGAAGTTCGCGTTGATGAAAGACCGCGGCAAGGTGGTCGAATCGCCCTACGCGAAGCAGGTAGTCGCGACCATTCACCCTTCGGCCGTGCTTCGCGCCGAAGGCGACAACAAGCGCGTTCTTTACGAGTTTATCAAGCAAGATCTTGCGCTGGCCGAACAGATCGCGATGCGCCCAGCAAGTTAACACTCCGAAGTACATGTCCGGCCGTACAAGAATACGGGTGCCCCACGTCTTGATTTGAGACGTGGGTTCTCGTGAGCGACGGCTCACGACCGCATTTCTCATTCATTGAGGCGAGCCATTCCGACTGATCGACATATTAGGCTCTAGCTCCTAAAAGCTCACTTTAGGCGCGTTCCGCGAACCCTCATTCGCCTGGAAGTAATCATTATCCGTATGAAATCCGGCAATCCCCGCCCACATACTCGCCGGAAACTGCTGAATATAGGTGTTGTAGTCGCGCAGAGTCAGGTTATACCGCCGGCGCTCTACCGCAATCCGGTTTTCCGTCCCTTCCAGCTGGTCCTGCAGCGCCAGGAAGTTTTGGTTCGCCTTTAGGTTGGGGTAGTTCTCGCTCAGCGCCAGCAAGCGTCCAATGGCACCGTCCAGCTGGTTATTGGCCGCGATCTTGCTCTGCGGATCGCGCGCGTTCAACAGGCCAGCCCGCGCGTTCGCGATGTTATCGAACACCGCCTGCTCATGCGTCGCGTAGCCCTTTACCGTGCTCACCAGGTTAGGGATCAGGTCCGCCCGCCGCTGCAGCTGCGTGTCAATCTGCGAAAACTGCGCTTGCACGTCGTTGCGCTTCGCGACCATTGTGTTTTTTGCGCCGACATAATTAAAAAAACCCAGGATGATGACAGCCACGATTACCAAGCCGACAATTGAACCACGCTTCATGTATTTCGCTCCTCGTTGTTAAAAACTGCCGCCGGCGCCGCCGCCGCCCGTGCTGCCGCCGCCGAAGCCTGAAAATCCATCCCCGTCGTCGTCGTCGCGGCCCCTGCCGCCGCCGCCAAAGCCGCCGCCCAAGAACATGCCCAGCAAGAACGGCAGCATGCCTGTGCGGGCGGCCAAAAAGAAAAGCAGGGCGAACACCCCCGCCAGCACCATAAACTGGCCTACTCCCATGCGCGCGCCCGGATTCACGGGTGCATGGCGCCAGCCGGTCTCCTCGAGCTGGACGCCCGCATCATTGGCGATCAGCCCGGCCAGCTGCTCTGCTCCCAGCGTGACACCGTCATCTTTGCGGCTGACGCTGAGATACTGCTGCATTTGCCGGCCGATGATCCCGGCCTTTGCGTCCGTGACCACACCTTCCAGGCCATAGCCGGTTGAGATAAACCACTTGCGGTCGCCGGTCGCAACCAGCAGGATCACACCCCGATCCGTGCCTTTCGCGCCAACCTTCCACGCGCCTTCAAGCTCGACGGCGTAGTCGGCGATCGGCTCGCCCGCCGTGTTGTCCACGGTGACCACCGCCATCTGCGCGTGCGCTTGCCGGTCCAGCGCGGTGCACAGCCGGTTCAGGTGGTCCGTGGTGCTCTCCGTAAGCACATGCGCGTCGTCGCTGACGTAGTTCGTCGGGCGCGGCAGGTCCTTGACCGCCTGCGCGAAAAGCGACAAGCCCGGTGCAAAGAAAAGCAAAAAGCAGAAGAACCGCAAATGTCGCATGCGAGCCTTATTGTAGGGCAAAGGGGAAGGCGCGCACGAAAAAGCGCCCGCAGTGTACGCGGGCGCTGTTCGGTGGTGACGCAGCAGGTGCCGTTAGATCCCGCTGCTGCTGCCCGCGCTCACGTTGTGCGCCTGCGCCAGCTGCTGCGCGTGCTGCAGGTGGTTTTGCACCACGTCCGCGCCTTGCCCCGCGGCGCTCTTTTCAGACTGCAGCTGGCCGTTGCTGGCTTCCTGCTTGAACTCCTTCAGGTCTGTGTTGTGGTCCTTCAGCATCGCCTGGATGTACGCCTTATCGAAGGCGTCGCCATTCATGCCCTGGAGCTTGTCATAGATAGCCTGATCCTTTTTGGAAATGCCAGTTGGAGGCGTCACTCCGGCTTCCTGCGCGACCGGCTTCATCTGGTCGTTCAGCTTGGTGTGATCGTCGATCATCTGCTGCGCGAACTGCTTTACATCCTGGCTCTGGCTTTTTTGCAAGGCCAGCTGCGCGGTTTTGATTTCAAAGTTGCTGCCCTGGGTCGCCTTTTTCAGGAACATTTTGTCCTGCATGGAAGCCTGACCCGTGCCCATGCCTGCGGCATTGGTTGCTGAGTTCATGCCGTTCATCGCATTGCGGTTGGCAGCGTTTGCCCCGGAGTTCATGCTGCCCGACATGCTCCCGTTACCGCCCTGGCCGCCGCCCGTTCCGTTTTGCGCCACCGCTGTCCCTAGTCCAAGCGCCAAAGCCATGCCCAGCACAGCGGGCTTGCTACACATAATGTTCACCATTGCGTTTCTCCTCTGTTTTGCCGGCCGCTTCTAGACCGAATGCGGCGCACAGTGATAAGGCGCAGTTTGTGGAAGAACCGTTGCCCGGCGCGCCGATTCCTGTTTTGGCGTCCGATTACGGCCGCGTGCGATAGGCTGTTTGCCCCTCCGAAACAACCATTCCTCCAGAATTGGTGTTTGACATAGGCAATCTGGCGAGAAAGGGACAGGTATGCTGGACGGATGAGCCTGCCCGCGCCTTCTGTTGCCCGCCGCGACCCCCATACGACCACCCTGCACGGCCATACCCTTACCGACGATTACGGCTGGCTGCGCGAGAAGGAAAGCGAGGAGGTTCTGGACTATCTCCGCGCCGAAAACAGCTACACCGACGCGGTGATGGAGCCGGCCAAGCCGCTCCAGGAAGAGCTTTACCGCGAGCTGCTCTCCCACATCAAGCAGACCGATGTGAGCGTGCCCGCGCAGGAAGGGGCGTACTGGTACTACGCGCGGACTACCGAGGGCTCGCAATACCCGGTGTACTGCCGCAAGCGGGGGTCGCGCGAAACCTTTGAGGCCGCGCCGGAAGAAGTCATTCTCGATGTGGAAGCGCTCGCCGCCGGGCAGAGCTTTCTGGCGGTCGGCGGGATGGATGTGTCGGATGATGGCGATCTGCTCGCTTACTGACACCACCGGTTTTCGGCAGTACACGCTGCACATCAAGGACCTGCGCACGGGCGAGCTGCTGCCGGAGTCTGTGGAGCGGGTAGGTTCGGTCGTGTGGGCGGCGGACAACCGGACGCTGTTTTACACGGTCGAAAACGAGGAGCAGAAACGGCAGTTCCAGCTGTACCGGCATACGCTGGGCGCGCCAGTCGCGGAGGATGCGCTGGTCCTGGAAGAGCCGGACGAGCGCTTCAATCTAGGTGCCGGGCGGACGCGCGATGGGGTCTATATCGTGGTCGAGAGTGGGAGTCACACGACCAGCGAGGCGCGCGTGCTTCGGGCCGATGCGCCTGGGTCTGAACTCACGCTCGTTGCGCCGCGCCGCGACGGGATCGAGTACTACCCTGACCACCGGTACGGGTTGCTGTACATCCGCGTGAATGACCGCGGGCGCAACTTCCGGCTCGTCACTGCGCCGGTGGACGCGCCGGGGGAGTGGACGGAGCTGATCCCGCACCGGGATGACGTGATGCTCGAGGATGTGTCCCTGTTTGCCGGGTTTGCGGCAGCATCCGAGCGGCGCGGGGGGTTGGAGCATCTGCGCGTGCTGCACTTCGCGGGCACGGGCACGGAGATCGCGCGGGATGCCGAGATCGCGTTTCCGGAGCCGGCCTACAGCGTGCACCTGAGCGGTAATCGGGAGTTTGAGACCGGGCTGCTGCGCTATGCCTACCAATCGCTCGTGACGCCCGCGTCAGTGTTCGACTACGACGTGCGGACCGGGGTTTCGGAGCTCAAAAAAGAGCAGGAAGTGCCGGGCGGCTTCGACCGGGCGCTGTATGCCTCGGAGCGCATCGAGGCGGTCGCGCCGGATGGGGTGCGGGTGCCGGTTTCGCTCGTCTACCGGCGCGATATGCGCCAGGCGGGGGAAGGCCCACTGCACGTGTATGGCTACGGCTCCTACGGCTATGCGCTGCCGCTCGGGTTCAACTCGAACCGGCTCAGCTTGCTCGACCGCGGCTTTGTGCTGGCCTACGCGCACATCCGCGGCGGGGGCGACCTGGGCAAGCCCTGGCACGACGCCGGGCGGCTTGGCTCGAAGATGAACACGTTTACGGACTTTATCGCGGTGACCGAGCACCTGCTCGCTTCCGGCTATGGCTCACGCGATAGGGTGGCGATTCAAGGCGGCTCGGCTGGCGGCTTGCTGATGGGCGCGGTCGTGAACCTGCGGCCCGAGCTCTTTCGTGCGGTGGTCTCGCAGGTACCGTTTGTGGATGTGATGAACACGATGCTGGATGCGTCGCTGCCCCTTACCGTGCCGGAGTATGAGGAGTGGGGGAATCCGAACGAGCGGGAGGCGTTTGAGGCGATGCTCAGTTACTCACCGTACGATAACCTGCGCGCGGCGGCTTACCCGGCGATGCTGGTCAAGACGTCGCTGTTTGACTCGCAGGTGATGTATTGGGAGCCTGCGAAGTATGTGGCTCGC
>CAXTVG010000049.1:0-10141 GCA_964247505.1 uncultured Acidobacteriaceae bacterium | reverse complement strand
CCAGCGCGCCGCAGCGGCGAAGCCCGTACGCGCGGGTGTGCGGCGCTGGAGGGCCGCATGAAGCATTCTTGCGCCTGCGCGCCTCGACGTTTGCAGTTCGCCGTCTCGCCCGCCTCCGTCGATCCGGAAGCCGGTACAACGCGCGCCACCCCGAAAGGCAATCCGATCGCCGGGTCCTCGAACCCAGAAAAGGCGCCGGAAATCGAACGCAGGCCGTCACAGCTGCACCCTCCCTGCCGCACTTCCCCTTGGAAGCTTCGCGCTTCCGCATCTGCCCGGTTTCCCGAAGCCGCGGCGCTTTCAACCTCGATGCCGAGGAAAGAAGAGGGCCCATGAGCACCTTGTCCACACTCGCCCGACCCCTCACCGCATCTGCGGAGATCCCTGCTGTCCGCTCCAGCCGCGCGCTCACTGTCGGCGCGCTGGTCGCCGCCGACCTCCTCGCGGTCGGGTTTGCCGGCTCTTTCGCGGTTTCGCTGCGGCTCGCCTTTCACGGCGCGTTCCACCTGTCCGCTTATGCTCCCCTTCTTGCCTCCCTGCCCCTATTTTTCGTTGTTTTCTCCGTGCTCGATATGTACCCCGGCATCGCAGCCAACGCGATTGAAGAGTTCCGCGCGACCATGCACGCGGTCACGCTTGCCTACCTGCTCTTGATCGTCTCCACGTTTTTTATCCAAAATGAAGGCCACTACTCCCGCATCGCTTTTGCCCTTGCCTGGCTGCTTACCTTGGCGCTTGTTCCACTGTCCCGCCGCGCGGTGCGGGCCTGGGCCTCCACCAAAAGCTGGTGGGGCGTACCGACCGTGATCTTCGGCGCGAACCGCACCGGCGAAGCCATGCTCCAGGTGCTGCGCCAACAGCCGACCCTGGGGCTCAGGCCCATTGCCCTGCTTCATCAGTTTCCGCCGCACGAGCGCGCCGAGCAAGCCGGTGCGCTGTTCACGGGCGAGTTCGCGCACGCCACCGCCCTGGTTGAGCGCAATCGCGGCTGCTACGCCGTGCTCGCCATGCCCGAGCTGCCTGCAAGCGAACTGGAAGAAATCCTCAACGAGTACTCGCACCACTTCCACCACGTGCTCGTCCTGCCCGACCTCGCCGGCATGTCGAGCCTGTGGGTTTCGGCCAAGGACCTGGGCGGCATTCTGGGGCTTGAAATCGAACAGCGCCTGTCGCAAACCATGCCCCGGCTTATCAAGCGATCCTTCGATCTCCTGGTCGCCTCACTGGTCGGCCTGTGCTTCCTGCCTTTGTTTCTCGCGCTCACCCTTTGTGTCCGGCTCAGCTCCGAGGGACCCATCTTCTACGGGCAGCGCCGGCTCGGCCGCGGCCACCGGTTCTTCACCGCCTGGAAGTTCCGCTCCATGGTCCTCAACGCGGATGAGGTGCTTGAAGCCCACCTGGAGCGCGACCCCGCCCTGCGCGCTGAATGGGAGCGCGACCGTAAGCTCAAGCGCGACCCCCGCGTGACCGCGATCGGCCGCCTGATGAGGAAAACCTCGCTCGACGAGCTGCCGCAGCTGTGGAACGTCCTCGCGGGCGAAATGAGCCTGGTCGGCCCCCGCCCCATCGTCATGGCCGAGGTCGACCGCTACGGCCGGCGCTACCAGCACTACCGCCGCGTCACCCCCGGCATTACCGGTCTGTGGCAGATCTCGGGCCGCAACAACACCACCTACGAGCGCCGGACGGAGATCGACGAGTACTACGTCCGTAACTGGTCGGTGGCCATGGACCTCTACATTCTTTACCGCACGGTCAAGACCGTCCTGTTTACCGAAGGCGCTTACTAGCTCCAACCAAAACGAGAAGAAACAGCCATGACTGCTTCCACGCTCCCCCTGCTGCTCCTGATTGCCTTTCTCTGGTGGCGCGCCAAAGGCGAGCTGCTGCCCATCATCCTTTTTACGTCGATCTTTGACGCCGCCTCAGCTCTCAATGTCGCCGGCTCGCCCATTGCCCCCTGGCTATTTGCAATGATGATCTGCCTGCCCATTAAGGTGTTGACCGGTAAGCTCAGCCTCAAGCCGGTCCCCGGCCTCAACCGCGGCGCGTTTCTTGCGCTGCTGCTCTTTGTGGGCTACGCCGTATTCACCGCACTGGCTTACCCCTTGCTCTTCCACGGCATCCTGGTCAGCAACTCGCACAACGGCCTCAACCAGCACCTGCGCCCCGGCATCACCAATTTCACCCAGACCACCTATCTGCTCGCCGCCCTTGCCGTCTTTCTCCTCGCCATCCACTCCAGCCGGGAGCAGCTGCGCTCCGCCGTCGCCTGGTACATCCGTGCCTGCGTATGCATCTCGTTCTTTTCCCTGTACCAGCTTGCGAACGCAACCCTGCACGTCCCTTTCCCGTCAGCCCTGCTCTACACCAACACCGCCCACACCATCTACGACGCCTACAAGGTCAACGGCGTTTGGAGGCTCAACTCGACCCTCGCCGAAGCGTCCGAGGCAGCGCTGTATCTCGGTGCCGGTCTCGCGCTGCTGGGCTGGCACATGGCCACGCACCGCATTCGCTGGCAGTCGGCTGCTTCGTTTCTGCTCATCCTGGTTGCGCTGGTGCTCACGGTTTCAACCGTAGGCTATGCCTGCCTGGCAACTGTCGCCGTGGGCGGCTTCCTCTACTACATTCGCTACAGCTTCCGGCGCAGGGGTGTTGCGCCGGCTAAAGTGCTGGCCCTGCTTACGCTCATGGCCGTCGCCGTTCCGCTCTTCACCCTCACGGATGCGCCGCAAACCGTCACCAGGGTTTTCAATGGCGTGTTTGTCGATAAGGTCAACTCGGACAGTTACCGGGAGCGCACTTTGTGGAACACCCTCGCGCTCCAAACCGCCCACGATTCCCTGTATTTCGGCGCCGGCTGGGGCAGCGTGCGCGCCTCCAGCTTCGCCTGCTCGCTGCTGGCCAATATCGGCATCCCAGGCACTGGACTGTTCCTCTTTTTTCTCTTTCAGATCGCCCGCCCCCTGTTCCGGCCCCGGCGCTATGCGCGCTTCGAACTGTTTGAGCGTTCGCTGTTCGGCATCGCGGTGCTGCTGGTGGCTCTGGTCGTCGCGAGCCCTGACCCGATCGAGCCGATTATCTGGGTGCTGTTTGCGGCAGCCACGGCTTCGAAGCCCCTGAAAAGCATTGAGGCCGCGCGGGCAAGCCTCCCCGAGGCTCTTGTCCGGCCCCGGCCGGCACTGCTGCCACAATAATTTTCTTCCACCTTGCCGCTAAAAGAAGCTGAGTAACATCTACCCCCGCCGTCGAACCTATCGCGCCGAACCCTTGTAAGCACTGCCCGCTCCGGTGAAGAACTTACCACTTCCTCCTACTTTTTACGCGACTTACTACGCCCGGATTACTCCTTCTTAGTCCGGCGCAGCAGCACCTAAGTAACCCCTTTCGTCTTTTTTGCGGGAAATCTAACTAGCCGAGGAGCCGTCCCGAAGGTAGGATGTGCGAAGCAAGTGACGCCAAATCTCATCCCCTAAGGTATCTATGCCACGCATTTCCGTTTTCGCACTTGCCGCTGCGTCCTTCTTCTACGCGCACGGCGCCGCTCAAGCCCAGCTCAACCCTGATACAGTCCAGACCATCCCTTCCATGCCGCTGTCTGCGTTCCAAAGCAGCCTTGGCGTCAATACACACATCGAGTACACAGACGGTAAATATGCCGACGCGTCCGCCATGCTCAGCGACTTGCAGTATCTCGGCATCCATAGTCTTCGCGATGGAGTGCCGGACCCTATTCACTGGATGCCGCCGGGCCAGGCCATCGATGCCATGCACATGCTTGCTGCCCACGGGATGAAATTCGACTTCGCCGTCGGCTGCGCCAATGACTTCAACACGGAAGTGCAGCAGCTCGATGCCATCGTCCAGGCCTATCCGGGTGTTGCGTTGTCCGTGGAAGGCCCCAACGAGATCAATAACTGGCCCTGCCAGGGGAACGGAAGCAACGAACAAGTGGCCGAGGCATTTCAACGCCGGCTGTACTCCTATGTCCACAGTGATTCCAACCTCAAGGGCGTGCCGGTGTACTACATGACGGGCGCGGCCCCGATCAATCTGCAAACCAATCCGGGCCTCGCGGATGTGGCCAATGCACATCCTTACTCCTATCGGGGCAATCAGCCGCTCGCACGCATCATGAGCGAGTTCGCGGCCGACTTCACCATGACCGGCAATTACCCCAAGGCCATCACCGAAGCCGGCTATGCGACTCTGCCCGTTCCCGCCGACCGGGATGGCGTCGATGAAATGGCGCAGGCGGAGCTGATCCTCAACACTTACTTCGACGCGGCGCTTCAGGGAACAAGCCACACCTATATCTACCAGCTGCTCGATCCGTATCCGGACGCAACACAAGACAACAGCGACAAGCATTACGGCTTTTTCCACTTGGATAACTCGCCTAAGCTGATCGCGTATGCCATGCACTTTCTCGCCGATCAGATACCGGCCGATAAGCCCTCGGCGGCGCGCACGGTGCAGGCCTCCATCACAGGTCTTCCCTCCGGCGGCCATGCCCTGGCGTTGACAACATCGGACGGCTCCGTCGCGCTTTTCCTGTGGAATGAGGTGCCGGTCTGGAACGCGAATAACCAGAGCCTTGTCGAGAACAATCCCGTGCCCGTGCAGGTCCAGATGAACGGGTCGTGGAATGTCAGCTATTTCACTCCTGCCGAGGACACGACTGTGCCCGTGCAGGCATCGAACGGGCGCTACACCACCTACGTCCAGTCCTACCCCACGGCGCTGTTGTTCAAAAAGAAGTAGCCGCGGGTAATCTGGGAGCAGTGCTTCAAAACAGGGCACTGCTCCTGCACGCCTGCCGCCGCCCTTACGGCGACATAAAGAGGAAAAGCCGGCTATCCGAAAATCCGCGCGAGAAATGTCGCGCGTAACTGCGCAAATCTGCCGCGCTTCGCGTATCATCTGCTTTCCATCAACTCAGGAGTGAAATCCATGATGCAGTGCGTGACCGGCACACCGCGCCCTTTCCCGGCCGCCTGGGCAGAGAATCGGTTCGGGCAAGAGTTGGACGAAGGTGCCCCGGAACGCGATGAGGGCCGGAGCGCCGGGCGGCAAGGCAAATCCCGTCCCACGCGCGTGCTGATCATCGATGACGAGCAGCTCATCGCCGACACGCTGGCCCGCATCCTCAACCTGAGCGGTTTTTCGGCGCATGCGGTGTACAGCGGCGATGACGCGCTCAACGCCCTTCGATCGGACTGCCCGGACATTGTTTTGACCGACGTGCGCATGCCGGGCCGCAACGGGATTGAAACGGCGGTTTCCATCCGGGCGCGATGCCCGGCGATCCGGGTTGTGCTGTTCTCCGGCCAGGCCGGGACAAGCGATCTGATCGAGCGTGCGCAGCGCGATGGACATGGCTTTGAGCTCTGGTCCAAGCCCATCCACCCGCGCGAGCTCATCCGCCGGCTCCAGGCACTCTAGCGGGCCGCCGGAATCGTCACCAGAACCAGGGCATTTACCGGTAGATCCAGCGCAAGCCGGCCGCCGTTCAGGCGCATTTCGCGCGGAGCAGGCAATGCGCTCGCCGCCTGCATCTGCGCAACCTGCGCGGGCGTCGGGTACTGCGGGCTGCCCAGATTGCGGTAGAGCGGCAGCGGGTTTCCGTGCGCGTCGTCAACCTGCTGCAGCGTGACGGGAGCATCGTCCGGCAGCCCCGAAAAGACAAGCGTGACGCGCCGGGCTGCTCGCTCGGGCGAGCTCTCCGGCACCGAAGGATCCACAATGTTCCACACCGCAAGCACCAGCGCTCCGTCCGGGCGCCGCGTCACTAAAACATCGTTCGCATCGTTGCGCAGGCGCGTCGTGCCCAGCTGGTGCAGCAAAGCGAAGTCGTAAAACGAAGGCTTGTTGATCCCGCCTTCGGCCCGCAGCCCGAAGTTGCCCTCGAATGGGTGCGCAATCGGGCCGCCTTCCTCGAAAACGTCGGAAAAGGTCCAGAACGACATCATGTCAATTTTGCCATCGCACTCGCGGATGGTGTTCGCCACGCCGGGGCCGACAAACGGCGTATCGCGCGACTGGTTTTCTCCCTGCACATTCCACTCGGTCCAGAACAAGGGCGTGTGGGGCATCGCCGACCGGTCGATCTCGTCGCGCACCATCGCGATGGCCCGGCAGACGCGGTCGTCCTTGGGAATTGTCTCATTGGTGTGAAACAGGTTTTCGACCGTGTCGTCCGCGTAGCCGTGCGAGGACACAAAATCCACCGGGACGCCATTTTTCGCGGCGTAAGCCAGGAACTCCGGCACCCACTGCGCCGCCGCGGTGGCCGGGCCGCCCACTCGCAGCCGCGGGCTCACCGCCTTCAGCGCGCGCGCGGTGTGCGCATACAGCTCAAAGTACGACTCCTGCCGCGGAATCCCATTCCAAAAGTCGATATTGGGCTCATTCCAAACTTCGAAATACCACTGTGCAACCTCGTCGACTCCGTAGCGCGCGACTAGGTGCTGGGCGAACGCGGTCATGAGCGCGTCCCAACGCTCCTGAGTTTTCGGCGGCGAAACGTTCTGCTTGTACCAGAACGGGTGCAGCGCGTCGGGATTGAACGCCAGCTTTTTAGGCATAAAGCTGATTTCAACAAACGGCCGCACGCCGTTTTTCAGCAGCCCGTCGTACACCTGGTCCACATAAGCGAAGTTGTACAGGGCGTTGCCGTGCTCGTCCTCGGTGTACACGCCGAGCTCGTCGTGCAGGATCGCGTGGAAGCGCACGTAATGGAAATCGGTGATCGCGTGGACCGCGCGGAGGTCGTCGCGGTAGCTTTCGCGCAGCGTCAAAATAGCACGCCCGGAGCCGAACATCTGCTCCCAAAAGTGCGGAAACGGGGTCGCCGCAGCGTGGGCGTCGATGGTGATTGTTTGCTGCGCCGGCACTGGCGCGGTCAGCAGTCCCAGAGTCAAACACGCCGTCAGAAATGTCGCACCCATTCGCATCGGTCTTTCCTCGCGGAGTAATGGTAGAGCAAGAAAGCATGCGCCCGCATGACACAAGCGCGGAAAGGCTGCTACGCTTCCCGTGCCAAGAAATCTTGCGCCCAGGAGCACTGCTTGCATCTGCGCCGATTCCTTCTTTTTCTCGCTATTCCTGCGCTTTTGGCCCACGCGCAGCAGCCCACCATCCAGGCGGGGGACCATACGTGGCTGCTTTCGGCGGCCGGAATGAGCTACGCGGTCGGCATCAACGATGCGCAGATGCCGCAGACACTGTACTGGGGGCCGCGGATCGGGAGCGCGGCGGGTTTGCCGCCGGCTCGGATGCATCCGGAGATTGCTTCGCAGGAGCCGCCGGTGGCGGCAACGCCGCTTGAATACACGGCCTGGTCGAGCGGCGGGCTGCCGTATGAGCCTGCGCTGAAGGGCTCGTTTGCGGACGGAAACCGGTCGTTAAAGCTGGTTTTTGAGCGTGCAAATCAGGCTAATCCGGGCACGCTTGAGCTCGTTTTGCACGACATTGCTATACCCATTCAGGTTCATTTGTATTATCAGCTTTACCCCCAGGGCATTGTCGCGCGCTGGACCCGGATCGAGAACCGCAGCGCGACCACGATCACGCTCGAAAACGCGGCCAGCGCGACCTGGAATCTGCCGCCCGATCCGCGCTACCAGCTTTCGTCGCTGGCCGGACACTGGGGCGGGGAGTTCCTGCTGGGGCGCGAGCCGATCCACCCTGGGGCTCAGGTGCTGGAGAGCCGCCGCGGCAGCACCAGCCTGCAGACCAACCCGTGGTTTGCGGTGACCGCGGCAGGCGCGACGACCGAGAACGCGGGCCCGGTCTGGTTTGGCGAGCTGGGCTGGTCGGGCTCCTGGCGCATTACGGTCGAGGAGGTGGAGTCGCATGCGGTGCGCATCACGGGCGGCTACAACCCGTTCGATTTCCGCTACCCGCTTTCGCCGGGGGAGTCGCTCGAAACGCCGCGCTTTTATGGCGGGTATACGAGCGGGGGTGAGGGCGAGGCCTCGCGCATTCTCGCGCGGTTCCAGCAGGAGGAGATTCTGCCGCACGCGCACCGCTCGCGGCCGGTGCTTTACAACTCGTGGGAGGCGACGGAGTTTAACGTAAGCGAGGCGGGGCAGATGCCGTTGATCGAGCGCGCGGCCAAGCTGGGGGTGGAACGGTTTGTGATCGACGATGGCTGGTTTGGGCAGCGCCGGAACGACCACGCTGGGCTGGGCGACTGGTATGTGAACCCGCAAAAGTTTCCGCACGGGCTGAAGCCGGTGATCGACCGCGTGCACCAGTTGGGGATGGACTTCGGGATCTGGGTCGAGCCGGAAATGGTGAACCCCGACTCGGACCTGTACCGCAAGCACCCGGACTGGGCGATGCACTTTCCCGGACGGCCGCGGACGGAGATGCGCAACCAGCTGATGCTGAACCTCGCGCGGCCCGATGTGCGCGCGTATGTGTTTGGGTTTCTTGATGATCTGGTGAGCAAGAACGATATTGCGTTTCTGAAATGGGATTACAACCGCATCTGGTCGGAGCCGGGCTGGGAGGAGGTTCCGCTGGCCGAGCAGCAGACGATTTATGTGAAGTATGTCGAGAACCTGTACAGCATCCTGGACGAGCTGCGGAAGAAGCATCCGAAGCTTGAGATCGAGTCGTGCTCCTCGGGCGGCGGGCGCGTGGATCTTGGGATTTTGCGCTACACCGACGAGATTTGGACTTCGGACAACACGGACGCGCTGGACCGGCTGTCGATCCAGGATGGCTTTACGCACGCGTACACGCCGGGAATCATGATGGCCTGGGTGACCGATGTGCCGAACGGGATCAACCGCCGGTCGACGCCGCTGCAGTTTCGGTTCGATGTGGCGATGACGGGGTCGCTCGGGATCGGGGCGGATTTGAGCAAGTTTTCGGATGCCGAGATGCAGTCCGCGGCGGCGAATGTGGCTTGGTACAAGCAAGTTCGCGATGCGGTGCAGCAGGGGGCGCTGTACCGGCTGACGCCGGCGCTGGACGAGGCTGGCCATTGGGCGAGCGAGTATCTCGCGCCGGACGGTGCTTCCGGTGTAGTGTTCGCGTTTTTACACTCGCAGCAGTTTGGGGAGCCTTTTCCGGTGATCCGGCTGGAGGGGCTGGAGGCGGACCGGACCTATACGCTGACCGCTCGCGACCCGGCGAAAGCGCCGATGCTGCCGAAGCAGGCGACGGGGGCGGCGCTGATGGGTGCGGGGGTGCGGGTGTTGCTGCGCGGGGATTATGACAGCACGGCGTTTACGTTGAAGCGCGAGTAGTTTGCTGCCGGGCTGCTTATTCAGCGTGGGAGAGCGGTCGTGAGCTCTCGCTCACGATTACCCACGTCTCAAATGCGAGACGTGGGGCACCCGTGTTCTTGATGCCACACGGGACAAGCTATCGGGTATGTTGGTGGGAGTGCCTTCTACAGAAAAAGCAATTAGTCTGCCGCCTCGCCTTGAAGTTGCTGTCGATCACCCGGAAGCCGTTCTGGCCGCTGCAGCAGGGGGCGCGGAGCGGCTGGAGCTCTGCTCGTCGCTCGCCGACGGCGGGCTGACGCCCTCGCTCGGGTTTCTCGAATGGACGCTCGAAAACGTGTCCGTTCCGGTGCACTGCTTAGTGCGTCCGCGGGCTGGGAATTTTGTGTATTCGGCCGCTGAGCTTGCCGTGATGGAGCGGGATATCGACTGCCTGGGCCGGGCTGGGGCGCAGGGGGTGGTTGTGGGCGCGCTGACGGACGGGCACGCCGTGGACAAAGCAGCGCTTGCGCGGCTGGTGGACAGAGCGGGGCGCATGCGGGTTTGATTTCATCGCGCGTTCGATGTTGCCCAGGACCGCTCGGCGGCGCTCGAAGCCATTATCGAAAGCGGCGTGGGGTTGCTGCTGACCTCGGGGGGCGCTCGCAGCTTGGTGGAGGGCGCATCGGAGGTCGAGCGGCTCGGCGAGCAAGCGCGGGGACGCATCGAGATTGTGGGCGGCGCGGGCGTTCGGGTGGAGAATGCCGGGGAGCTTTGGCGCAGGCTTCCAGTTGCGACGCTGCATGCATCGCTGCGAACGCCGTGGCCTGAGGCTGGGCTAGCGGGCGGATCGGCGCAAATGGGGGCGCGCGACCGGGAAGAGATCCCGACGCTGCCCGCGGAGGATCTGCGCGCGC
>CAXTVG010000048.1:3859-10143 GCA_964247505.1 uncultured Acidobacteriaceae bacterium | reverse complement strand
CGCATGACGACCATGGCGGGCGGGGACCCGTAACTCCCTAGGACGGGGAAGCCGTGCGGTTCCCGGCAGCGTGGAGCCCGGCGGCGACCAGCCCCGCGATGATGAGGGCCACAAACGTGCTGCCGCCGCCGCCGCCGCTGCTCGATTTACTTGCGGACGACGGTTCGGCTTTTTGGGAGCGGGCGACGATGTCGCTCGCCAGTTGGGTGAACTTCTCGTCCCCGGCACTGTTCTCGTCCAGTGTTTTGTCCAGAAGGGCGGCTGCCCGCTTGTTCCCGAGGCTGCGGGCGTAGGCGCGGAGCGTTCCGTACTTGGCCAGAAAATAGTGGATAGCGATCTGGGCCATGGCGATCTGGATCAGATCCCGTTCGACTGGATTCGAAGTTTCTGCGAGCATCGCGCTGGTCGCTTCGTCGATGCCGGCGATTGCGCGCTCGTGGCGGGGGCTGGACACGAGCTTCGCGGACGCGAACACCTTTTCCAAGCGCTCAGCCTGCTTGCGGTTGCCGCGTACGCCGGCTTCGAGCAGGCGCTTCAGCTTCGGGTCGGTCGCGGAGGTTTGCCGCGCGCCGGCCTGCTGCACGGTTTGTTGGTGGGCGCTGAGAACAAAACGAAGTTCCTTGCTGAACAGGTCGTGGAGGGCATTGGCAGGCATTGGAGATGAACCTCTTTCTATGGCAGGGAGCTGTTGCGGCAGGATTCCTTCTTTGGCAGGATGTGCGAGTAGCCTGTGTCAGTTGCCTCGCAATGCGATTCGGAGCCGCGGTAAGACTCGCGGCCTGCAAAACAGTTTCAAATGAGCGCAGCAACGCGGTCGGCGGGAAGCTCACCTTATGAAACAGCGGCGTCCAAAACGCCGGAAAGGTGAATCCCCGATGAAGATGCAGAGCATTGACGACCTGATGTACACAGGCCTGACCTATGTCCACGACTTTGAGCAGCAGATTGCGCGTGAAGCTCCCAAGATGGCACAGGCGTCCTCGAACCCTGAGTTGAAGGATGCTTTCGAGAAGACGGAAAGCAAGAGCAAGCAGTACGCGGACCGAATACAGCAGGTGTTCAGCAAAATCGGCAAGCAGCCGGACAGCAACACGAACTCGATTGCGAAAGCGATGATTGAGGAAGTCGAAAACATGATCGCGAACACGGATGCCGGGCCGGTGCGTGATGCTGCGCTGATCGTGGCGGCGAACCAGCAGCAGCTTTACCGCGTGGCGGCGTATGGATCGCTGCGGCACTATGCGGAGCTTATTGGGAAAAATGATGCGGTCCAGGACCTGCAGCAGAATCTGGACGACAGCAAGGGCGGGGACGAGAAGTTCACACAGATTGGAGAGTCGAAGGTAAACCAGCAAGCAGCCAAGGGGCAGACCAAGGCAGCCTAGAGCGAGCGCGCTGTTGTTCTGGGATTGCAAGTGCAGTCGTGGGCCTTTCGCCACGACAACCCACGTCTCAAACGCGAGACGTGGGGCACCCATATTGATCGCTGGAGGCGGACCTTACAGCAGGAGGAATGCCGATTCAACGCAGGTGCGGCGCGCCGTGCAGAAAAGTTCCGGGCGGCGAGAGCGATTTGCGTATGGAAGGCGCTTCCATGTCGCGCTTTTCCCCGGCGAAAATCGAACGGGAGTTGGAGATGAGGTAGTCGGCGGTGCGGGCGGCTAGGGCTTGGATGGTCAGCCCCGGATTCGCAGAGCCCTGGGTAGGCATAACGCTGCCGTCCATAACGAATAGATTGTCGATATCCCAGGTGCGGCCGAACTTGTCGCACACTCCATCCCTGGGGGAAGAGCTCATGCGCGCGCCGCCGACGAGGTGGGCATAGCGGGCCTCTTGGACGACCTCCGCCGCGCCGGCCGCGCGCATGATTTCTTCCACCTTGGCCGCCCCGAACTTGATCATCTTTTTGTCATTGTCGTGGAGTGCAAAGGTGATCTTCGGGACAGGAATGCCGAACCGGTCTTTCTCCCCCGGTCCGCTCGCGATTTCGACGCGGTTGTCCTCGGCGGGCAGAATTTCCCCCAGCAGCCCGAGCGCCGACCAGCGGTTGTAATCCATCATTGTGCGGCGCAGGCCCCAGCCCCAGAGGTTTTTCGCGGCCATGATCTGTTTCGCGAACGCGATCGGCAAGGGCCCAACGGTTTGCACGGCGAATCCGCGGGCGAAATCGCGCTTGGGGTCGGTTTCGTAGAACTCCTCAGTGAGCGCGTGGGCGGGTGGGGCTTTGTACATGCGCACCAGCTGGTCGTCGAACCGGCCCAGGATGACGTTGCCGGCCTGGGCCATCAGGTACTTGCCGAGGGTGCCGGAGGAGTTCGCCAGGCCGTGTTCATGGCCGGGGCAGGCGGAGTTGAGCAGCAGGCGCGGCGTTTCGACCGCGTATCCCGAGACGATGACGGCCTTGGCGCGCTGGAACCGCTCGCGGCCTTCGCGGTCGAAGTAGTGGACGCCGTCGACGCGGCCGTCTTTGCCGACGGAAATGCGCGAAACCATGCATAGATCGCGTATTTCGGCGCCGTGTTCGAGCGCGTCGGGCACGTGGGTAATGAGCGTGGAGGCCTTCGCCCCCACCTTGCAGGCTTGGATACAGAATCCGCGATAGATGCAGTGGGGGCGGTTGCCGCGCGAGGCGGACAGGATCGCGACCGGGCCGCCGGCGGACACGCCGATGCCGAGCCGCTCGCAGCCGCGCACCAACGTATCCCCCGTGCCGCCGAGCGGGTGCGGTCCGTAGGGGTAGCCGTGCGGCTTGCCCCAAGGGTAATAAGCCGGCCCGGCGACGGGGATTTCCTGCTCGAGAAGCTGGTAATAGGGCTCGATGTCTTTATAATCAATAGGCCAGTCGGCACCGACGCCATCGCGGGTGTAGACCTCGAAGTCCGACGGGTGGAAACGCGGGGCGAACGCGGCCCAATGGACCGAACCGCCGCCGACGCCTTTGCCGCTGTTGTTGGCGCCGAAGGTAAGGGGGTCCTTGCCGCCGGTAATGCGGAGGTCGTTCCAGTAGAGCTCGCGCGAACCGGCCTCATCGGAAACCCAGTCGCGCTCGGAATCCCAGAAAGGGCCGGCCTCGAAGCCGACCACGTTGAAGCCCGCGCGGCTGAGGCGCTGCAGCAGGACGCCGCCGGCCGAGCCCACGCCGACGATGACGAAGTCCAGCTCATCCTCATCGCGAAAGCGGCGGCGGGGGATGGTGATCTGCTGCATGGGGCCAAGCCAGTGCTTGCCGTCGTGCGGCTCTTCGATGGGGCCGCCGATGGGCGTGTCCTTGATGCGCCAGCTCAATGGGTTCCTCCCTGTGCGGGGTGGCTCTGGTGTCCGCTTTCCTGTTTTTCCTGCGGCTTGTCGGAAAGCGTGTCGATGGGCGCGGCCCACTCGTAGCGGCGCTCTTCCACTTCCCAGGGTTCAGCCTCGCCTTCCTCCAGGCGCATGTAGGCGCGCGGGTAGGCGGGGCCGCCGAAACCGACCTCATCCCAGGCCCAGGGGTGGGCGTAGTACACGCCCAGGCAGTCGGACAGAATAAGCGCCCAAAAACGGCTGATGTTCATCTTTTTCCAGAACTCCCGCGCCGCCTTGGGTTCGCCGTCATGCACGGATTGGAGGATTTCCTCCTGACTGCGTACGGTAAGCTCGTGAAATGGCGCGCCGTAAAGCTCCTGCGCCATCTGCTCGAAGGCCTGTGAGCCGATGCGGTACGCGTCGGGGTCTGGGGGCATGTCCTCATAGCGGTAGCCGGGGATTTCGCCGTTGAAGAGCCTCTTGTCGATGAACGGCAGGATAGGGATACGGCGTGAGGGAATGCGGTCTTCCTGGGGAACGAGGCGGGCTACGGCGGCCAGCAGGGTGCCCTGCTCGGCGGGTGAGAAAAACCGGTAAGGCGGCACCTTCTCAACGCGATCAATGACGGTTCGACGAGTGGCGACGTCCCAGTAAGCCTTCTGGCCCAGGGTAGAAAAGCCGGGGTAGTAGCCGGGCTGCTCGCGCGGGGGCAGTGGTTTGCCGGTTCTCGGGTCGGTGAGCGGCTTGGGGACGGGCGTGGCTTTGGTGCTCATGCGGTACGCTCCCGGCGCATCAGGTAGGCGAGCATGCCGAGCATCCCGCAGGCGGAAAACAGCATGGGCGCGAAGATCGGCGGCCCATACAGGGTGTTGTATAGCGGCTTCTTAAAGCCGCCCGGGCGGCGCGCAATCCCACGAACGTGGTAGTAGGTGCCGATCACGCCGTTAAGCATCGCGGCGGCTGAGGCAACAGGGAGTGCCGTGTTCGCGGCTGTGCGGCTGCCGACGGAGGCCAGTGCCGCGCCCGCGAGGATTGGGGTGAGCACCAGAGGCGACCACTGCACGCGGTACTTGAAGTTGTCCTTATAGTGCGAGTACCAGGCTTCGCCGCCCGAGCACAGGGTGCCGATCGCGGTCACGATGCACAGGTGCTTTTGGAACTGGCCGGTCTCGATGTCCTTGCGCCAGCTGGTGGTGCCCTGGCTTTGCTCGGCTGTAAGTTTCTGCTGCGGCGTTCCCGCGTCCTCTTCGCGTTGCAGATAGGAGGCCAGGAAGCCCAGGTAGGCGCTGGTAGCGGCCAGCGGTGGGGCAAAGATGGGCGGCCCCATGACTACGTTCACGATCGGGATGCGCCAGCCGCCGGGCTTGCGCGCAACGCCGCGGATGTGGAAGCCGAAACCGATCAGTCCATCGGCGATCATGGCGACGCTGTTCCAGCGCAGAAAGGTTTGCGCCATGCGGCGCGAGAAAAAGCCCGCGCCCCCGGCCAGCGTGAGCGTTCCGGCCAGGATCACGGGCGTGTACATTACAGGATTCGAGTAGCTGCCGCGGTAATGCTCGTAGCCGACCTCCATCGCGGTGACCGCGCTGGTGGCGCAAACGAGCAGACTCATGGAGCGCTGGAAGGTGCCCTGCTGGATGTAGCGGAGGGCGACTTGCGCTGGCTTGCGCACCGGTTCGGGCAGCGCTTGAACCACGGCTTGTGGAGAGGTATCAGGCATGCGGGGCAGCTGGCTTTCGGTTTGGGATCATCCTATGTCCGTTCGCAGAATACGCCGAGATTCGAGTCGTAGCCGGCCTAAGTGCCGCCCGCCCGGGCGAAAGGGGCCGCTGGAGAACAGCGACCCCGGCGAAGCTAAACGACCTGCCGCACCTTATCATGTGCGATGGTGAGGCCGATGCGGAGCGGTTTCGGCTCGCCGCGCAGGAGCGCCTCGGAGAACTTCTCTGCCTGATCGAAATCGATCTTGGCCGGTAGCATCGCGGCGAATTGGTCGACGACCGCCTCGATGATCACCGGCCCCGGCATCGCGAGCGCCTTGTCCAGCAGCTCGCCGCATTTCGCAGGGTCGTCGATGCGCACGCCCTCGGCTCCGACGGCGCGGGCCAGTGCAACGAAGTCGATGGGGTACAGTTCGCACTGGTACTCGGGATTGCCCTGGAAGACCATCTGTTCCCACTTGATCTGCCCGAGCGTGTTGTTTTTTATGATAACGATCTTGATCGGCAGCTTATAAGCGACAGCGGTGATGATTTCACCCATGAGCATGGTGAAGCCGCCGTCGCCGACCACCGCGATGACCTGGCGCTCCGGGTAGGCGACCTGCGCGGCGATGGCGTACGGCATGCCGCAGGCCATGGTGGCCAGGTTGCCCGAACAGGATTCCATCTGCCCGCGCCGGGAAGGCATGTAGCGGGCCCATACCGTGGTGTTGGTGCCCGAATCCGAGCAGATAATCGCATTTTCCCGCGTTCGCTTGCCCAGCTCCCAGCCGACCACCTGGGGACGCATCGGAATCGCCGGGTTGGTACCTTCCTTTTCCAGGCCCTCGTTCCACTTCTTCATGCGCTTTTGCGCGTCTTTGAGGAAGCTGCGGTTTTCGTTGCGCTTGAGCAGCGGCAGCAGCTCCTGGAGGCTCTTTTTTGAGTCGCCGACCAAGCCTACATCGACGGGGTACCGAAGCCCGATGCGCTGCGCGTTGGAGTCGATCTGCACACATTTAGCCTGGCCGACTTTCGGCATGAACTCAATGTACGGGTAGGACGTGCCGACCATGATCAGCGTGTCGCATTCTTCAAACACATCCTGCGAGGGCCGGGTGCCGAGCAGGCCGATTTGGCCCATGGAGTAGGGAGAGTCATCGGGCACGGCGGCTTTGCCGAGCAGCGCCTTCACGATCGGCGCGCCCAGTTTTTCTGCGAGCTCCAGCAGTTCGTCGGTCGCTTGCAGCGCGCCGGCACCGGCGAAAATAGCGACCTTTTTGCCCTTGCCGATCAGGCTGGCGG
>CAXTVG010000048.1:0-3759 GCA_964247505.1 uncultured Acidobacteriaceae bacterium | reverse complement strand
GCGCCGGCACCGGCGAAAATAGCGACCTTTTTGCCCTTGCCGATCAGGCTGGCGGCTTCGTGCAGGTCGCCCTGCACGGGGTAGTTGCCGGTGATGGCGTACTTGGTCGAGGTGTGATTGGGGACGTTGCGCTTGGACCGGTCGCGCTTGCCCACGGTTTGCGACTGCACGTCGATGGGGATGGTAATGTGCGCGACCGAGCGCTTGTCGATCGCCGAGCGGATCGCCAGCTCCGCGACTGCTTCCATGTGCGGCGCGCTCATGACGCGCTCGTTATAGCAGGCTACATCCATGAAGAGCTTGTCGAGCTCGACGTCCTGCTGCGAAAACGTGCCGGTAATGTCCTGGAACTGCATGCCGGTAATCGCAAGCACCGGCTGCTGGTCCATCTTGGCGTCGTACAAGCCGTTGAGCAGGTGGATGCCGCCGGGGCCGGAGGTTGCAAGGCACACGCCCAGGCGGCCGGTGAACTTAGCATAGGCGCAGGCCATAAATGCCGCAGATTCCTCGTGCCGCACGTGGATGAAGCGAATCTTATCCTGTGCCTTGCGCAGCGACTCCATGACACCGTTAATGCCGTCGCCGGGCAGGCCGAAGATCGTATCGACACCCCAGTCCACCAACTTTTCTACCAACATATCTCCAGCAGTCATCACCATTCTCCCCATCTAGTCTGAGTTACAAGCAGTCACTTAGGTTGCACGTTCGCGGGCGAGCGAACAGGCGTATTACTTCAGGCGTACAGGCTGCGCTTCCACCTTGATTCTGAATAAGTGGTACGGCTTTTGCCGCAGGTCTTTTCCGTTGTGCATCGTGGGCTGGCGCGCCAGCTGGTTCGCGTTGAAGTAGAGGTAGCCATCGTCGGCGAGGCTCATGGTGTCGGGCCACAGGATGCGCGGGTCGTGCACCAGTGTTTCGATTAATCCGGTCTTCGGATCGAAACGTTCGATCGAGTCGGTGACCGGGTCGCTCAGGTAGACGCGCCCGGCTGCGTCGGACTCGAGCCCGTCAGAAGGCATCTTGCCGGTCGCGATGCGCACGGTCGCCTCGGCTTGCGCGTCGGATTTGGTTTTGTCGCGCAGCGCTTCGGTCGAGACTGCATACAGCTTTGTCGAGTTGATCGGGCAGTAGTACAGCTCGCTGCCATCCGCCGAAATCGCGATGCCGTCCACCGCGAATACATCCGGCTTGGGCGGCTTGCCGGGCTCGGTCTGGTATACGGGCTGGCCCTCGGCAAACATCAGGAATCCGGGCTCGCCCTGCGTGCTGATGTGCTGATTGAGCCGCCGCATCGCCTTGCCGGTCGCGAGGTCGACCACCACGATCGCGTTCGGGCCCTGGCTGGAGGAGTCGGTAATGTAAGCGGTGCCGCGGAGGTCTTCGGTCTGGCCCGGCATGGGCTTGCCGGGCGAGCGCTCGGCGTTGGGGTGCGAGGGGTCGGGCGGCGGGGCGTTCGGGTTCGGCGCGGGTCTGGAGCCGACCTCCGTTTGCGGATCCTGCGGGCCTGTGTCGCCCACGCGCAGGTCGAACCGCACATCGTTCATGTAGCTGTTTTCGCCCGCCACGTCCGGCGGCAGCAGGATGGTGCGGATCACCTTGTTGGTCGCGAGATCGATGCACACCAGCTTGGGGCCGCCGGGCACGATGTTTTTGAGCTTAGGCGCGCCTGTGTCGAGCACCCACAGGCGGTCATCCGGGTCCACGACGACCGACTGCACGTTGACGAAGTGGGTTTGGTCGGCCTGCTCGTCCTTGAACGCGTTCGGGTTAGGCAGCTTGCGGCCGGGCCAGTCGTTGATTTCCTCGTTGGGGTAGGCGACGGTCTTGCCGTTCACCAGCTCGGCGACAGTGAAGGGCACGTCGTCGCCCCAGCGCGGAAAATTCACAAACATGCGGTGCGAGTGCGAAACCGTGATGCCGGTCGGCATGGGCCCGTTATAAGTCGCGACGGTTTCCAATTGCCCGACAGGCTGGTCGGTGGCCGCCTGCTGCGCGAGCGCCGGAAGGGAAAGCAGGGAAGTGCCGAGGAGAACAATTGCGCCGGATCTCATGCTTGCTTGGATGCTTCGTCCGGGCGCTGCCTGCGTAGATAAAGGCGCTCGACCGCGACAATCCCCGCCGCGGCAGCGGGCGCGGCGACGGCCACCGCGAGCACGCCGCCGAAGTTCCAGAAAAACAGCTGCGTCAGGATGGTGATCGCAGGGGGCAGTTTGACGGCTCTTTTCTGCACCAGCGGCGTGAGGAAGTAGCCCTCGATAATGTGAAACGCCAGGTACAGGATAAGGACCTCGATGGCCAGCTTTTCTCCGCCTTGCAGCGCCATCAGGACAGAAGGGATGCCCGCGAGCACCGAGCCGACATACGGGATAAAACTCATGCGCCCAGTGACCAAGCCGAGCGCGCCCGCGAGCTTGACGCCCAGCAGGTAGAGCGAAACCATGCTGGCGATGGCCAGAAACGTCATGGGGACAAGCTGCCCGGCAATCCACCAGCCCAGCACAAAAACCACCCGGTCGAGGGTTTTCTGGAGCTCAGGCCGCTTTTCCGGGGGCGCCAGCGCCAGCAGACCGCGTTTGTACAGGCCCGGGTTCATCGCGCCGAAGAAGCCGACCACCAGAATCACTACGAAGTCAGCGATGCCTTCGAGAAGTTTGCTGGCCATGCGGGTTACGTTCGCGCTCATGCTGCCGCCCAAAGAGCGGTGCACCACTTCAAGCACTCTGCGCCCCCAGTCTTTTCCCTGCAGGTAGCCGGTGACCTTGTGCAGGGAGCCGGGAAGCGTGTGGGCGATTTGCGAGGCCTGATCGAGTGCGCGGGGCGCGATTAAAAGCGCAACCGCCGCAACGATGCCGCAGATGGCCAGCAGAATCGCCGCATAGGAGAGCCGCGGGCCCATGGGCGAGTGGCGCACAAGCCAATCGGTGCAGGTGTGCAGCAGGATGGCCAGCAGCGCCCCGGCAAAGGCCACGCACACCAGCTCCCACTGGAACCACACGAACAGAAGGAGGATCGCAACTGCAAACGTGATGGCGAGCAGGTGGCGGGCCGTTCGTTCTTGCATGGGCGGGGGCCCCCCTCTCTGCCTAGTGTGGATGCGCGCTAGTGCAGAAGAGACCTGCGGGAGGCCGGGCGGGCGCGCCGCAAAAGGATGCGATGTACGGACAGCTCGCGGGAGTGAAACGCCGCCGCGGCTTCCGTGAGGTAGAGCAGCCATTTGCGGTAGCTTCGGCCGGAGGCGCAGCGCAGAAGGGCGGCGGCGTCCTCCTCAAAGCGGCTGATCCACAGGCGGATGGTGCGCTCGTAGGCTTCGCCGATGTCCTCGACCCGCAGCACGTCGAAACCGGCCAGCTCCGCGACGGCGAGCTCGCCGGGCAGCGTTCCCACTTCAGCTCCGGGGAATGTATGGCCGCTGAGCAGGTAGCTCCCGATGCGCTGGGCACCGGAGGAGCAGGTGATTCGCTGCGTAAGAAACAGCCCGTCGGGCTGAAGCACACGCGAAACCGAACCGAAGTACTTAAGCAGCGCGCGATCGCCGATATGCTGAAAAATGCTGGCATCGGCCACCTTGCCGAAGCTAGCCGAGCGGAAAGGCAGGCGGCCCGCGTGGACCTCCGCCGTGCAGCATTGCTCGAGTCCGGCCTGCCGAATGCGCTCGCGGACCGCACCGGCCTGGGTTTCATTCGAGCTGAGCCCGCGCGCTTCCGCCGCTCCCCGGGCGGCGGCGTGGAGCAGCAGCGCGCCCCACTCGCACTCCATGTC
>CAXTVG010000047.1:0-10957 GCA_964247505.1 uncultured Acidobacteriaceae bacterium | reverse complement strand
CCGACCGCATCGACCACCGAAGCAGCCGCCCTGCAACGCCCGCCGCGACCATCACGCCGAGCGCGATGGCCAGAAAAGCCGCGCCCTCCGCCAGTGCCCGCGACCGCAGAAAACCGGAAAACCAGGGCAGCAGCCGGGTGTAGTTCCAGCTCGCGACCCCTACCCCCACTACGATGCCCGCGAGCGAGAACGCTTCAACAAAAATTCCTTGCCGCGCGGCCTGCGCCACGCACAGGAGCAAAACGGCGAGAATCACCCAGTCGGCGATGGCCATGATGCTAAAGCGCGAGCGTTTTGCCGGTCAGCAGCCGAAACGCTTCAAGGTATTTCGCCTGCGTATTTTCAATCACTTCCGGCGGCAGCGCGGGGGCCGGGGCTTGTTTGTTCCAGCCGATCCGCTCCAGGTAGTCGCGCACAAACTGTTTGTCGTAGGAGGGCTGCGCGCCGCCCGGTTGGTAGCCGTCGCGCGGCCAGAAACGCGACGAATCGGGCGTCAAGACCTCGTCGGCCAGCAGGATTTCGCTGCCGACCCGGCCGAACTCGAACTTTGTGTCGGCGAGGATGAGGCCGCGGCTTTCGGCGTGGCCGGCGGCTTTGCGGTAGATCGTGAGACTCAGTTCGCGCAGGGCTTCCGCATCTTTTTGCCCGATGCGCGCGCTCATGTCCTCAAACGAGATATTCTCGTCGTGTTCGCCGCCCTGGCTTTTTGAGGCCGGGGTAAACAGCGGCTCGGGCAGGCGGTCGCTTTCGCGCAGGCCGGCGGGCAGGGCGATGCCGCATAGTGAGCCAGTTTCTCGGTAATCCTTCCAGCCCGAGCCGGACAGGTAGCCACGCACCACGCACTCGACCGGGAACATTTCCGCGCGCTTGACCAGCATGGAGCGCCGCCGCAACTGGTCGCGATACGCGGCGAGCGGGGCATGGAAGCGGTCCGCGTCGGACTCGATCAGATGGTTGGGAACTTCCAAGAAGTCGAACCAGAACAGCGACAGCTGCGTCAGGACCACGCCCTTGCCCGGGATGCCGCTCCCGAGCACGTGGTCAAAGGCGGAGATACGGTCGGAGGCGACCAGGAGCAGGTCCTCGCCCACCGCGTATAGGTCGCGCACCTTGCCACTGGCGATCTTGTGTACGGCTTCCAGCTGGGTGTGGAGAACTTCTTGCAACGACAAGCCTTTCAGGGGGATCGCTCGGGAAGGCGTCCCGATACCCGATTCTGCGGCGCCCCCTGCCCTTTGTCAATGGGACAAATACGTGACTTTCGGAACTCCAGAGGTTCTTAAAACGCTTGCCGCAGGCAACTTTTTGTGGCAGACCCGGTTTGCTCTTATACGCGCAGCGGGGGCGGGTATGCTGGAGGAATGAAGGTGCAGGTGCTCCTTTTTGGGGTGTTGCGCGACAGCTTTGGCGCAGGCGAGCGGTGGGTCGAGCTCGCCGGCGCGTCCGCCACGGTGGGCGAGCTGCTCGACGTGCTCGAAAGCTCTTCGGGCGCGGCCACGCAGCCCTTGTGGCCGCGCCTGGCCGTCGCTGTGAACCGGCATTACGCCCAGCGCTCTGAAGCCCTGGCCGAGGGCGACGAGGTCGCGCTGCTGCCGCCGGTGAGCGGGGGCGCTTTTGAGCAGGTTTTGCTGACCCACGCTCTGCTTGAGACCGAGCGCGAGGTGGCCGCGCTGAAAGCCGGGAGCGACGGGGCGGTGGTCGTTTTCGACGGCATCGTGCGCAACAACACGCGCGGCCGCGAGACCCGCTACCTCGAGTACGAGGCGTATGAGGCCATGGCCCTGGACCGGATGCGGGCGCTTGTCCGCGAGGCCCGCGAGCGTTTCGCGGTCCGCGAGTGCCTGCTCCATCACCGTCTGGGGCGGCTCGAGATCGGCGAAACCAGCGTGCTGATCGCGGTGGCCTCCGCGCACCGGGGGGCGGCGTTCGACGCTTGCCGCTGGCTGATCGACACGCTTAAGAAAACGGTGCCGATCTGGAAAAAGGAGTTCTTCACGGACGGCGCGGTGTGGGCCGATGGCGAGCCGTTTCCCGACGACCTGCACCCTGGCCCCTCCGCATGAGCGGCTCGCGGAGCGCGTGTGCTGCGGTGCTGGCGCTATTTGCCCTGGGGTCCCCCGCCCCGGCACAGGATACGAACCAGCCAACCACGCTGCGGGTGCAGGTGCGCCTGGTGAACCTGTTTGTGAGTGTTACCGACGCCCACGGCGCGCCTGTTCCGGACCTCCTGAAGAGCAATTTCGCCGTCACCGAAGACGGCATTCCGCAAACGATTTCGGTGTTCGAGCGCCAAACCAACGTCCCGCTGTCGGTGGTGCTCGCGATCGATACAAGCGGCTCCACCCGCAAGGACGCGGGCGTGGAGCAGCATGCCGCCCACGACTTCGCGCAGGCTTTGCTCGCGCCCGCGCGTCCGGGCGCGCCGGACCAGCTCGCGCTGTTCGACTTCAACTCCGATGTGCGTGAAATTGTGCCATTTACGCCGGATGTGCGCCGCGTCGACGCGGGGCTCGGCAGCTTGAGCCGCGGACCGGCGACCGCTTTCTACGCCGCGATCCTGCTGGCCTCGCAGTCGCTCGCGAGCCGCGCGGGGCGCAAGGTGTTGGTCGTGGTTTCCGACGGCGGCAATACTGTCGCCGGGACCTCGTACGACGAGGCCCTGGCCGCCGCCCAACGGGGCGACGTCCGCATCTACTCGCTGATCGACGTACCGATTCAGGCCGATGCGGGCCGCGATACTGGCGGCGAGCACGCCATGATCACGCTGGCGGAGGAGACCGGCGGCCGCGCCATCTATGTCGACCAGGGCGGCCTTCAAGCCGCGCTGCGCAAGGTCATCGACGACCTGCGCACCCAGTATCTGCTCGCTTACTACCCTGAGCGCGGGGGCAAACCGTCGCTGGGCGGCGCGAACGGCTTCCGCGCGGTCCGAGTCACGCTGAGGAATGTGCCGCCGGGCGCGGAGGATACCCCGCATTACCGGGGCGGCTATTATCGCGCTGCCGCGGTGCCGTAGAGTCTTACAATGGCATCCATGCCCACCCGCACCGCGTCTCCGCCGCGCCGCTCTAAGTCCCTGCCGCCAGGCGAAATCGGCCAGGAAGCCCTGTATCTGCGATTTTTGAGCGAAAAGCAGGTCCCGGTCTGCGTGAAGCTGCGCGACGGCGAGGTTGTGCAGGGCTGGATCGAATACTTCGATGAGCGCATGATCCGGCTGACTCGGGAGGGTGAGCCGAACCTGTTTATTTACAAAGAGCAGATCCGCTTTATCAGCGAGTTTCCTCGCCGGGAAGAAGCCCGCCGCCGGGCGGCCGAGCGCAAAAGCATTGAAGGAGAACGATGAGCAAGCTGCCGGACGGAATCGGTTGGACCTGGGTGGGGAAAGCCGCGCCCGTCGCGATGGAAGCAGGTGCGCTGCTGCGCGAGTTCTACGCGCGCGGCGTCGAAACGGAGTACAAAACGGATGTCGACCTGGTAACGGAAGCCGACCGCGCGAGTGAAAAACTCCTGCTTGAGCGGCTTTCCGCGGCTTTTCCGGATCACGGCATTTTCGGCGAGGAAGGCACGCGGCACGCTCTGGAAAGCGAGTACCGCTGGTACGTGGACCCGCTGGACGGCACGACCAACTTTGCCCACGGCTTTCCGGTGTTTTGTGTTTCGCTGGGCCTGGAGCATCGCCCGGCGGGAACGCCCGAGGACGCCGACGGCGAGCTGGTCGCGGCTGTGCTCTACGACCCTCTGCGCGATGAGCTGTTCGTGGCCGAGCGGGGCAAGGGCGCGTACCTGAACGGCCGCCGCATGCGCGTTTCCCGCACACCGCGCCTGGGCGAGGCACTGCTCGCGACCGGGTTCCCGAGCCGCTCGCGCCACGCGAGCCCGAATATCCACTTCTACCACGAGATCACGATGCGCTCGCACGGGGTGCGCCGGGCCGGTTCGGCGGCGCTGGACCTGGCGTATGTCGCGGCCGGGCGTATAGATGCGTACTGGGAGTTTCGGCTGAACCCGTGGGACACGGCAGCCGGGGCGCTGCTAGTACTCGAAGCCGGCGGCACGCTCACGCGCTTTGACCGGAGCCCGTTTCAGCTGGACAGCCGGGAGGTGTTGGCCACCAACGGGCTTTTGGAAGACGAGCTGGTCGAGCTGTTCGCCGATATGTTTGCCGGGCGCAATCTGGCTCCGCTGGTAAGTCCGGTGGAGTTTCAAAAGCAGGTTTGATCTCGCGTGCGCCCCTGCTAGAATCAACCCCATACACACCCTAATCTGGAGAAGCTGCGCAAATGGCTTACGTAATCGCTGAACCCTGCATCGGCACCAAGGACCACGCCTGCGTCGATGCCTGCCCGGTTGACTGCATTCACCCCAAGAAAGACGAGGGCGATTTCGAAGCAGTCGATCAGCTGTTCATCGATCCCGTGGAGTGCATCGACTGCGGCGCGTGTGTTCCCGTGTGCCCTGTTTCCGCGATCTTTGCGGGCGACGACCTGCCGGAAAAGTGGAGCAGCTACGCCGACAAGAACTCGGCGCACTTCGGCCGCTAACTAGGGCAGTTTTCTTGTTTCGTAAGTGCCGGCTTCAGTCCCAGCAATGAATCCGGGCGCCCCAGGTCTCGCGTTTGAGACCTGGGTTTCGGGAGCGAAAAGCTCACGACCACACTCGAGATTTTGCTACTGATTTCTGGGCTCCGCTTCACTCCTGCGCCGAGCTACCGGGCCGAAGTCTCGACCTGCGTCGCCCGAACGTAGGCGCCTTCCTGCTCCAGCTGGGTCGCTGCTTGCGAGCTGAGCCGCCAATCGTGCTTGGCCTGCGCTTCGGACGGCGCTTTTACAACAGTTCCGGTAACGTCGACCAAGTGGCCGTGGCCCAGAATCGTGCTGGCTGCAGAGTTGCCGGTATGCGCGAGCACAACCAGGGTAGGAGCGGACCCGGTGTTGCCGACCCAGACCACACCATTGCTGGGCGACTCCTGGACCGGCACATTGTGGACCTCAAACACGCGACCGATAAAGCTGCGCTTGTTTTCGGCGTTCAAGGCAGGAACACCCGAGCCGCTAAGGGGGCCGCTGACCGAAGCCGCGGGCCCATTTGCCGGAGGCACTCCCTGCCGGTCGGTGACCGCACCGTTGGGTCCGGGAGGGCCGCTCACTGGGCCTGCGCCGGTGTTGGTTCCGCGGCCGCCTCCGCGATAGCTCCAACCCCACCACGCGACCCAAACCACGCCGACGATCACGAGCGCGATAACAATCCAGATCCAAGCGCCACGGCCTGTCCCGTGGCGGTCTACTGCGTTCTGCGTCTGGTTGGTTTCGAGATCCCTCAGGGGATCATTGGGATTGGGTCTCTGCGGCGTGGCCATATATTCACCTCTGGAAAAGAACGACTTGTGTGCTCGAACAACGCAGAGGGCCGGGATTTTCGAACATTGGCTTTGGGGGCGGAGGCTCACCGCTGTGAGCGATTGCTCCGCTTTGCACAAAAAAGCGAGCCCTTGTTGTCGTTCTAGCTACTGGTGTGATGGATAGGCAGCCGTCTGTGATGTCCTAACCCGCAAACTTAGAACGATTGCTTGTGGGGCACTCGCTACGGAGCGGCTGTCAGCACCAGCTCCGAGCCGGCAGCCCGCTCGGGCACACGAATGTGCAGCACTCGGGCAATCGTGTCGTAAGTGGCGCCGGGCAGCGCCTCGCCGTTCAACCGCACCTGTGCCTGGGCTGAAGGCCAGTCGTACACCGCGATTTCGATTTCGCTCCACCAAGGCGCAAAGCTGCCGCTGCGGGCTCCAATTCGCAGATGCAGGGTGCCGGGCGTCCCTGTGTCACAGCTGTAGGCGACGCGCAGAAACGCCCCGCGCTTGAAGTCGTAGCTGGTGCCATCGTCCTCGTAGAGCGCTCCGTGGCAATCCGGTCCGGGGTAGACCCGCAGCTCGAGCGGCCCTTGCGGCTTTTGCCCGGTGTTCTGCACCAAAGGCTGCTCGGGGATGATCGAGCCTCCGCGGACATACACGGGCAGCGTATCGATCTCTGGATGCACTTTGATCGTTTGCAGCGCGCCGACCCCCAGAGCCGCCCCGGTGCTGACGGCAGCGGCGGAGTTCGCGCCGGTTTTGACCAGCGCCGCGCTGCCTTCGTCGCGGGTCACGCGCTTGCCGGTCCAGTAGTCGAACCAGGGCACGGGCGGGAAGGTCACGCTGTACTCCTGCAGCTCGTCAGGATAGGGCGCGGGGGCGACCATCAGGTCAGGGCCGAAGAGGAATTGATTGCCGGCGTCAAGGTCGAGCGGGTGCCGGTCCTCGGTCGCGTTCGGGAACTCCAGAAACAGCGGGCGCATAATCGGGACGCCGGTGCGCGAAGCCTCCTCGGCCGTTGTGTATAGATAGGGCAGCAGCCGGTAGCGCTCTTCGATGTACCGCCGCCGCACCGCCTCCATCGCCGGGCCGCCCGCCCATGGTTCCTGCGGATTGGTGAACTTTTCGGTGTGGTCCCGATCGATGGGGTTAAACGCGCCCACCTCCAGCCACTTGGTCAGCAGGTCCAGCTGGGGCGACCCCGCGTAGCCGCCGATGTCGTCGCCGACCATGTAGAACCCGCTCATGCCGATGCTTTCGAGCATGGGCGTACTGATGCGCAGGTGCGCCCAAGAGGCGGAGTTGTCGCCGGTCCAGGTAGCCCCGTAGCGCTGGCCTCCGGCGTAGGCCGCGCGCGTCAGCACAAACGGGCGCTGGTTAGGTTTGAGCGTCAGCAGGCCGTCGTAGGTCGCGCGCGCATTCTGCATGCCGAAGACGTTATGAATTTCGCGCTGGGTTGCGGTGCGCTTGGCGAACCCCGGCTCGTCGATGCGGTCCTGCACATCGAGCGGCATGGTTTTGGTCGGCGTCCCGAAGACGGACGGCTCGTTCATGTCGTTCCAAAAACCGGCCACGCCCAGGTCATAGAACTGCTTGTACAAGGATCCCCACCAAGCGCGCGCGCTCGCTTCCGTGAAGTCCGGGAAAACCGACGGCCCCGGCCAGACTGTTCCTACAAACGGCGTTCCGTCGGGGTTTTTCACGAAATCATCGCCCGCCGTGCCCGAGTCATACGGCGCGTAGCCCTGGTTGGGAGCGTGGGCGATGTGTAGGTCCGTGATCATGACCAAGTGGAACTGCTTGGCCGCGAGGTCCTTCACAAAAGCGGGAAAGTCCGGAAACTTGGCCGCATCCAGTGTAAAAGGCCGGTTTTTGATCTGGTAGTCGATGTCCATGTACACGGCATCGGCGGGAATCTTATCCGCGCGCAGCCGGTCGGCGACCGCGCGTAGCTCCCCTTCGTTCTCGTAGCTGTAGCGCGACTGCTGGAACCCGAGCGACCACTTGGGCGGCAGCGCGGTGGTGCCGGTGAGCCAGGCGTAGTCCTGCTCCACCTGCTTGGGACTAGGGCCGTACAGGATGTAGTAGTCCAGCGGGCCGCCCTCGGCACCGAAGGAGTACGCGTCTCGCAATTCTTTGCCGAAGTCGAACTCCGAGCGCCAGGTGTTGTCGAGGAACAGCCCATAGCTCGAGCCCGCGCGGTCGGTCAGGAAGAACGGTATGTCTTTGTAAATCGGATCCGTGCCCTCCTGGAAGCGGTAGGCGTCGGTGTTCCACATGGAATAGGCGTAGCCGCGGCGGTCGAGCGGGCCGGTTTTATCGCCCAGGCCGAAGTAGTGTTCGTCCTCGGGCATTTGCTTGTACACGCGGAAGCCAAGGTCGCCGCTCGCGTCGTCTTTACCGAACGAAACCGGCCGCGCATCACTGACGATCGTTTTGCCGTTCGCGTCGGTTACGGTAATCGCGAGATCGTCCCGCTTCACGCGCACATGCAGCTGTTTGGTATCGAAGCCGACCGCGGTCGCGTCCGCCTCCGGCGTGACCGCGGTTTGTGCATGCAAAGCAGCGGGCAGCACGGCCCAGGACGCGTCTTCCGGCAGGGTTTTCGTTGCCGACATCGTGACCCGGACGACATCGTCGCGCAGCGCGAGAATGCGGAGGACGCCCGGACCCGCCGCGATCTCGATCCCGTTTGCAAGCGGGCGGGCGGAGTCAAGCCGGCCCAAGGTTTGCGCCGAGGTACCCGCGGCGCAAAAAGCGAAAAGCGCACCGCAGATGAAACCGGCCCGTGCCGCTTGCCTCGACATGCCCATGGATTCCATTGATACAGCAACGCGGCAGGACTGGGTAGCCCTGCCGCGCTGTATTTTCTCCGAAAGATTGGGCCGGTTCCCAAATCGGGAAGCCTGCCTCCCCTCTTCCGCGATTAGAACTCGTTCCAAAGATACTGGTTATAAACCTCGTGGTGGAACTGCACCTCGCCGGGCTTTACAAACGTGCCCAAAAGGCGAGCGCAGCGGTCCGCCGAGCCCTGCTTCAGGTCGGCAAACCGGGTTTTCACGTCCTCGCCCAGCAGGTCCGTGATCCAATCGGCTTTCTTGAAGTCGTCGAGCGCGGTGTAGATGTTGTCGGGCAAGTAACGCTCGGCTTGACGGAGATTGGCGATCTCCGCCTTTTTGCCTTCGAGTCCCGTGCGGAAAATGGAGTACAGCACAAGATATGGGTTCGCGTCAGGACCGACCGAGCGAACCTCGACGCGCGCGCTTTTCTCGTTGCCGATCGGCACGCGCACCATGGAGCCGCGATCGGTGGCCGAAGCTTTGATCTGGTTGGGCGCTTCAAAGTGCGGGTCCAGCCGCCGGTAGGCGTTCACGCTCGAGTTCAGGAGCAGGCAAATGTCGTTGCCCGCGGTCAGGATGCGGTCGATAAAATCCCACGCCGCCGGGGACAGCTTTTCGTTCCCATTCGCGTCCCAGAACAGGTTTTTGCCGTCCTTGGTGATGGACACATTCGTGTGCATGCCGCTTCCGTTGACGCCGACGACGGGCTTGGGCAGAAACGACGCGGTCATGCCCATTTGCTGCGCGATTTGACGGCAGATCAGCTTGTAGAGCTGGATCTGGTCCGCCGCCGCGACCACCTCGCCGTAGCTGTAGTTGATTTCGAACTGCGAGGGTGCCACCTCGGGGTGGTCCTTTTCGTTTTCAAAACCCATCGCGCGTTGCACCTCGGCGGCGCGGTCTATGAAGTCGCGCAGCGGGTCGCCGGGGAGCGAGTGGTAGTAGCCGCCCTGGTTCACGTACTCGAACCGCCCATGCTTGTGAAACAGCCGCTCGGCGTCCTTGCCGGCGAACAGAAAGCCCTCGATCTCATTCGCGGCGTTCAGGGTATAGCCGTTTGCATCGAACTGCCGCTCGGCAAAGCTCTTGAGCACGCCGCGCATGTCGCCCGCGTAGGGCTTGCCTTCCTTGTCGATGACCTCGCCGAAGACCAGCACCTTGCCCGGCCCGAACACATCGGCCGGCGCCCAATAGAACGCGGCCCAGTCGATCCCGAGGCGCAGGTCGCTTTCGCGCTGCGCGGTAAAGCCGCGGATGGACGAGCCGTCGAAGGTCAGGTTGTCGTAGCTCGCGAGAAGGAACTTTTTGTCGTAGTCCAGCATGTGCAGCCGGCCTTCGAGGTCTGAAAACAGCACGGTGACGGCCTTGATGCCGTCCTCGCCCTTGAGGTAGGCCAGGCGCTTTTCGCGGACCTGGTCGGGGGCGACCCGGCTGCGGCGGTCGTTTTTGGCTTCAAGATTCAGCTTTTCGAGCTCAGAGTAGGGAAGGGACAGGAAACTGCGAAGGTCGTTGCGTAGTTCGCTATGCAGGGCGTTCGGCATGAAGCTCCTCAAAAGGATCACGGGCGCATCCGCCGGGGCTTTTCGCGGACGGCTGTTCCCTTTAAGACTACATTCCGGAGATTCGAGGCCCCAACCCGCATCAGGAAAACTTATGCCCGCAATTAAAGGCAGTAATGCATTACTGCCGGCGCGCAGAACCTGGATGGCAGCGCCTCCGGCGTCTCGTCTGGGATGATGAGGGAGTGCCGACCCTGCACCAATCCGAGGCCGTGGTCCTGCGCACCTGGCCGGTGCACGAGGCCGACCAGATTGTCTCGCTGCTCACGCGTGATGCGGGCAAGATCAAGGGTGTGGCTAAGTCCGCTTCGCGCTCGCGGCGGCGGTTCGGCGGCGCGCTGGAGCCGATGACCCACGTGCTGGCCCACTACGCGGTGCGGCCCCGGCAGGAACTGGTGCACTTGGACTCGCTTGAAATCCTGCACTCGCCGCTGTCGGAGCCCGCTGACTATGCCCGCGCCGCCGCGCTCGCCTTTTACACCGAGGTGCTGGACGAGATGCTGCCCGACGGCACTTCGGAAGATGTCACGCAGGACGCGGTGTTTCGCCTGCTGCTGGGGGTGGTCGAGCAAACGCGTATTGGCCGCGTCTGGATGCCGGTGACCTACTTCGCGTTGTGGATGGTGCGCCTGATGGGCTGGATGCCCGACCTCGCGCGCTGCACCGTTTGCCGGCGGCGGTTCGGGCCAGACGAGCCCGCGTGGTGGTTGCCGCAGGCTGATGGGTTGTTGTGCGAGGAGCACAGGAAGCCTGGAGCGCTCACGTTGTTGCCATCCTCGCGCGAGCTGGCGCGCGAGCTGTTCCGCTCGCCTATCGCGCACTTTGCCGGGGAACCCTGGCCTCGCAACCGCGCCAGTGACCTGCGACGCCTGGCGATGCAGGCGCTCGAGCGCCACGGCGAGCAGCGGCTGCAGAGCGTGGGTGCGTTGATTCGGTTGGGGGGCTGATACGATTCGCGCCTGGTGTGCAGCTCCAAGTACGGTCGTGAGCTGTCGCTCACGAGAACCCCGGTCTCAAATGCGAGACTTGGGGCGCCCGAATTCGTTCTGGAGATGCAAATCCGGCTTTGGATCAGCAGGAACACCGTTCTCGATCAGCACCAGAAAATGCGCCACGGGTGCCCCACGTCCCGCTTTTGAGACGTGGGATCCGGGAATTCAACGGCTACTCCGTTCAGTGTGTCAGTGTGGCGCTCGCCGCTGCCGATTTGCCCT
>CAXTVG010000046.1:0-11273 GCA_964247505.1 uncultured Acidobacteriaceae bacterium | reverse complement strand
TGGATATGTTGAACCGGGGCTTCCACTTCGACACGGTGCAGATGCCTCTCAATCCCTTCGATCCGAGCTACCGCTCGTTTGAGCACTCTGTGGTGCCGCTCGCGGTGCAAAAGGGTATGGCTGTGTTCGGGATGAAGAGCATGGGCGGCTCCGGCGAACCGATTGTACACGGCGCGCTGACGCCGACCGAGGCGCTGTCCTATGCCATGAGCGTGCCCGGCGTCTCCACCACTATCGTCGGCATGGAGTCGATGGGTGTGCTCGATCAGAACTTAGAGGTGCTGCGGAATTTCCAGCCGCTGGGGCCGAAGCAGATGGCGGATTTGCGCGAGCACGGGCGGCAGTTCAAGGACGGTCGCTACGAGCTATACAAGAGCACGGTAAAGTACGACGCTTCTGTAGGCCGCGAGCAGCACCATTACCCAACCACCGACGAGCTGCCGGCGTAGGCCTTTTGAGAGAAGAACAAAGTGGACCTGGAGCAGATGAATTAGCACATTACCGAGACCTTGCCGGCAAAGAAAAGCGGAACCGTCGGATCTGGTCCGAGCCGTTTTGTTCCTGGCCAGCAACGATTTCACTCATGCTGGGGAGCGAACTAGTCGTGGACGGCGGCTTGCTGCGGATGTAAATGAATGGCTCTTTTCAACTTCTATCGATAGTCGATACCCCAACTCATCCATCCATACCGATTGCGGTATAGGACTAAGTCAAACGGGCTGAAGCCAATCGTATGGTCTTTCTTTGAAACAGCAAGCGTTACCTGATGATGATGATTGATCTCCACTGAAAATAGGACAGTGTTTCCAGTCATTGATGTCTCGTGCAGGACTTTCCATGACTGTATGCTTCCTACGCCTTGAACTCCCCAGTCAGCAAGAAAATCGTCGTACTTATATTGCGAATATCGTCGAGGGTGCCCTGTCCAACTTTTATCATGCAACCATACGCCGTAAGCACCTGAGTAGTTGTGTTCGGTCAGCCGATTAAAGAACGAGTTGATTGCGCGTTCAGAGGTTCAGTTCCACGTCACCGCGGTGATGACTGCCGCAAGAAAGGCCACGCCGCAAATGGCACTTACAATTCCGCGGCGTCGCCGTGCTCGTGTCGCGGCTTTCGGATCTGCGTCGAAAAGGGTCATATCCCTCCCTGGACCGAATCGCTCATAGAACAACTCTCAATTCCTCAGGCGAGCGCCTTTTTTCTGGCGCAGGCAAGTCCACACGCTCTTACGCCAAAGGCGTCCCTGCCCGACGCGGCCAGCGTCAGATGTGCATGATTTCGGCTTCTTTTTTCTTGCTGAGTTCGTCCAGCCGCTTGATTTCGTCGTCGGTCATCTTCTGCACTTCGTCGAGCGCGCGCTTTTCTTCGTCGGCCGAGATTTTTTTATCCTTGGCAGCCGCCTTGATCTGCTCGTTGCCTTCGCGCCGGACGTTGCGGGCTGAGGTTTTGTGTTCCTCCAGCACCTTGCTCAGCTGCTTCACCACATCGCGGCGGCGCTCCTCGGTCATGGGCGGCACGGGAATACGGATGATCTTGCCGTCATTCTGCGGGTTGAAGCCGTGCTCGGAGGCGCGCAGGGCTTTCTCGATCTCCGCGATCTGCTTGGTGTCCCAGGGCTGCACCACAAGTGAGTTCGCGTCCGGCGCGAGCAGTTGTGCGACGCCGCTCAAGGGCGTGGGCGTGCCGTAATAGTCGACGCGCACATTGTCGAGCATCTGGACATTCGCGCGGCCCGTGCGAATGGACTGCAGGTTATGCTGGAAGTCGGAAACGGACTTTTCCAGCCGCTGCTTGACGTGTTGATGCGTATCTTTGAGAGCGGGAGTGGTGGCCAAGGTGGAAGGTGGCATGGGCGCGTCCTGTAGGGAAATTCGTAGAGCCAACACCCTGATTGTACTGTGCTGGAACGTGTGAGGCCGCCGCGCTCGGGACAGTACGGCGGCCTTCGCCCTACGGAACCGTAATCACGACCTTACCGATCTGCTCGTTCGAGGCAAGATACTGGTACGCCTCCTTGACTTGCCCGAGCGGAAAGGTTTTTGCGATTTTCGGGTGAAAGCGCCCATCCTCCAAGCGTTCGGTCACATAGCGCTTCGCCTTTTCAAACTCAGCAGCATTGGCGGTCACTTCATGCAACGTGTAGGCCTGCATGCGCAAGCCCTTGCCCATGGCCTGCAGCAGCGGGAAGGGTGTGGGCTCCATAGAAAGCAAGCCGTATTCGAAAATAGTTCCTCCCGGAGCCGCGGCTGCGGCCAGCTTTTCCACGAATTTGCCTCCGACAGGGTCGAAGATAACCCGCGCCAGCTTGCCGCCCGTGACCTCCTTTACGCGCGCCGCGAGGTCTTCCTCCTCGGTCGCGATCACGTGCTCCGCGCCTGCATCGAGGAGATCCTGCTTCTTCTTACTGTGACGAGTGGTCGCGATTGCTGTTGCGCCCTCAGCTTTCGCGATTTGAATTGCCGCAAGCCCCACGCTGCTGGACGCCGCCGTGATCAGTACGAAGTCTCCGGGGCCGATCTTCCCGTGCATGACCAGCGCGCCGTAGGCTGTCATGTACTGCATCCAAATCGCCGCACCCTCTGCCGGCGAGAGCTTCTCCGGTGCCGCGGCTAGCATGTTTGCCGGCACGACCGCTTCCTCGCCCAGAACGCCGTATTTGTTCATGGAATAGCCCGGCACCGTCCCCATCCGCTTACCTTTTAAACTCGGATCCACTCCCGGCCCGACCTCTTCCACGATCCCAACTGCCTCGTAGCCGATGCGCGACGGCAATTGTGGCTGCTCCATATAGTGGCCACCCATATACATCAACTCCGCCCGGTTCAGGCCGATGGCTTCCACGCGCAGTTTTGCTTCGCCCTCACCCGGAGCGCGCATCGACGCATCCTTGGTCTCGAGGCCTTCTGGGCCCCCTATCTTCGTCAAAAATACTGTTTTTGCCATGGCTTTCAGCTCCTGTATCTTAGGATGGCTGCGGCAAGGCTGGCGTTCTTTATAACCGCTCCAGGGTCCTTTCTGTTGGCACCCGCTCATTGTCCTTTCTTGTCCGGAATGAGGGAACACGTCGATACGTTACTTTAGTGTGCGGGTTTTCCGCCAGGGCGCTGAACGTTTTCGCGGGTGTGCCGATAACGGGCATGGCCCCGTATGCGTCTTCGCTCGAACATATCCAATCCGGCGTCAGGCTTCATCGCGGTACTCGCGATTGCTTTGTCGCACATCGGCGTTCTTGCCTTTGCTTCCCACCCCGAAGTGCCGTCCGATCTGCTCCAGATTGCCTCCGCCTTGCTGGCGCTGGGATTCTGCATCAATCACGCTTTTCGGAACCGGGATCGCTATCTACGCTATACATGGCTCCAGCTCGGCACCGCGTTCGCGCTTTGGTCCAGCGCGCAATGCATTTTTTTCTACTTTGTGGTCACGAAGCAGCCACAACCGCCGTTTCCCTCGACGGCGAGCGTTCTTTACTTTCTTGTCGCCTTTCCCATCCTCATGGTGACCGTCGTCCGCAGATCGTCAAGCAGGTGGGAATGGGTCAATTGGCTCGATTCCGCGCAGGCCTGCAATTTTTTTTTCGTGCTCGACGCTCTCGTGTTTTCTCACCCGTCATTGATCCCGATCACCACCGCTTACGATGTGCAAGCCCTCGCGCTGGTCTTGGCTGGCGCTCTTCGCTATACAAGCGCGGCACCCGGAGCAGAGCGCGCCTTTTTCCGCAACCTGTTCGCCTTTCTGTTTACTTACGGCGTCCTGGTGTGTTTCGGAATCCATTTGGAAATCGATCTCCACATTGCCAGTCCATGGATGGACCTTTGCTGGAGCGCTCCGTTTCTGCTTTTCTGCACCCTGTTCGCGGCAGGCGAACTGTGGCCCGCATCTTCGCGTAAGCAACACGTAGCCAATCTGCCCAGGCACTTGCACGGCCTCAGCGCGCTCGGCATCACAGTGCTTTCCATTGCCGCCGGGGGCGTTCTCGAACTGCACCGCCCCTTCGCCGGGATTGCCGCTTTGTCCGCTGCTTTCCTGCTGTTCGCGCTGCGAACCACGACCCGGGAGCACCAGCTGCACCGGGCTCACGACAGCCTTCAACATTCCGCCCTACACGATGCGCTTACCGGATTGGCCAATCGCAGCCGGCTTCGCCGCGAACTCGAAAGCCGCCTCCGGACGGGCGGCTCACAGCCCGGCAGCATCGCGATGCTGTTTATCGACCTCGACCGCTTCAAGACCATCAACGACGGCCTGGGCCACGCCTTCGGTGACCGCCTGCTCGTCGCGATTGCCCAAATCCTTTGCTCGGCAGTGCGGGCGGGCGATCTCGTTGCCCGGCTGGGCGGCGATGAGTTCGTCATCCTGGCCGAATGTTCCGGCCTTGCCCAAGCGCAAGCCCTGGCGGACGGAATCGTGCAACAACTCCGGCAGCCGCTCAAACTCGAAGGCCGCGTCCTTCACGTCACCGCAAGTGCCGGCATCGTTTTCGCCGAGGCAGGCATGCGTCCGGAAGAGTTGCTGCGCAACGCGGACTGCGCTATGTATGCCGCCAAGGATCGGGGCAGAAATCAGGCGACACTGTTCGAGCCCTCCATGGGAGAAAAAGCCAATGGGGCCTTGCGCTTGGAAACAGACCTGAGAGATGCGCTTGCCTGTGGCGGCATTTCCATCCAGTACCAGCCGATTTATTCGCTCGCCGAACAGGCAGTGACCGGCTTTGAAGCACTCGCGCGATGGCAGCACGGCACTCGCGGCTTCATCTCTCCGGCCGACTTCATTCCCGTTGCCGAGGACTCCGGCCTCATTCTGGAGTTGGGCGAGCAGGTGCTCCGCGCCGCATGCCGCCAGGTATTCGAATGGAACAGCACTTTCGGACGCGACTTCTATGTCAGTGTCAATGTGTCCGCCCGACAGTTCTCTGACGAAAAACTGCTCGGACGCATTCAGGCTGCTCTGGCCGAAACCGGTCTGCCTCCTCACCGGCTTAAACTTGAAGTAACGGAATCCGTGCTCCTGAGCGGTATCCAGCCAGTAGAGCAGGTCCTGAATGCAGTGCGCGCTATGGGTGTGCAGGTCGCCTTGGACGACTTCGGCACCGGATACTCGTCGCTCTCTTATCTACTGCGGTTTCCTTTCGATGTAATCAAGATGGACCGAAGCTTTGTACAATCGCTTGATCAGAATCCGCAGCGCGCGGACTTAGCAGGCGCCATCATGCAGATCGCCACGAATCTGGGCAAGCAGGTCATCGCCGAAGGAGTGGAAACGGAAAACGAACTCCATTGCTTGCGACAGATGCGGTGCAACCTGCTGCAGGGCTATCTCTTTTCAAAGCCCCTCCCGGCCGATTCAGTGACTCGGGCGCTTGACCAGTCCAGAAACCCCATAGATATGCTCGAATCACGAAGCAGGCCGATCTGGGCGCCGCCGGCCCTCGCTGGCGATTTCCGCGAAGGCTTCGCTCGCACGACGCGCATCGCGCTGCCGCGCCCCAGTCTTCCAGCCAAAAGCCAGCCCGCATATTTTTCGCCCAACTAAACACAAGGAGCCCGAGCCGCTCTTATAACCTGCACTGCAACTCGGAAGGCTGCCGCTCAACTACTGCGAGCGCTCTCAAAAGGTTGACCGACACACCGCACTGGGGAAATCTCCGGCCCGCTCCATGCTGAAAAGCTGCTGCAAGGCGGTTCCTACGAGCCGCCCTAAGCGCTCGCAGCAGCCCCGGCCTGCTCGTGCGCGTGATAGCTGGAGCGCACCAGCGGACCGCTCTCGACATGGCGAAAACCCATGCTGAGCGCTTCTTTCTTCAGAAACGCGAACTCGTCCGGCGTGTAATAGCGCGCCATGGGCAGATGGTCGCGGGAAGGCCGCAGATACTGGCCGATAGTCAGGACGTCGGTCCCCACCCCGGCAAGATCGCGGAATACCGCTAGCAATTCCTGCGTTTCCTCGCCGAGCCCGACCATCACCCCAGACTTGGTCACCATCCCGGGCGCAAGCTCCTTCGCGAACGCAAGCAGCCGCAGAGTGCGTTCATATCGAGCACCCGAGCGCACCGCGCGGTACAACCGCGGCACTGACTCGGTATTATGGTTCAAGATTTCGGGCCGAGCTTCGACCACCGTTCGAATCGCTTCTTCGTTGCCCTGGAAATCCGGAATCAAAACTTCGACCTGGCAGCCAGGCGCATCTCGGCGAATAAGCCGGATAACCTCGGCAAACATCTGAGCGCCGCCAAGCAGGTCGTCGTCCCGGTTCACACTCGTGATCACCGCGAACTTCAGCCCGAGTTGCGCGACCGCTTCAGCAACCCGTCGGGGTTCGTCCAGGTCGATCGGGTCCGGACGCCCTTTCGGCACAGCGCAAAACCCGCAGCGGCGGGTACACAGATTGCCAAGCATCATGAACGTAGCAGTCCGATGGTTCCAGCATTCGCCAATGTTCGGGCAATGCGCCGACTCGCACACCGTATGGAGATCAAGCGACCGCGCCAACCTCTTCAGGTCATGAAAATTCTCACCTACCGGTGCCCGCGCTTTGAGCCACTCGGGCTTCGGCGCGGGCCGCTTCGGGGCAACGTCGATTTGGACAAGCTCAGCAATGGAAGCAGCGGTCGCCATTGGCTCCAGTGTACCCTTGCAGACCCCTAGTACGGCCCGATCGTCCGGTAAACCACCCCATGCCGCATCACCATGACGGGTACAACCGGCGGTGGAGGCGCGATATAGATCGGCGGCGCATACACAATCGGCCTCGGCGGTGGCGCGGCATACTGCACCGGAGGCGGTGCATAGTCCGTGGGCTCGCGATGATACAGCCCCGAAGCATCATGCTGCGGCTCCGTCGTCAGCGGGACGCCCAGGTCGTCCATGATCTTGAGCGTCAGGCGCGTTTCGCCCTTCAAGGTGGGCCGGGGCCCGCGCCGCGGCAGGTTCAGGAGATCGAGAGGCCACAGGATGGGAATCGCCCACTCGACCGTATCCCGAACCGCGTGGCCTTTTCCCTGGATCCGGCCTACCCGGTCTACCGAGTAGCCGGGAACGTCAACCACCTTCGCCGCGACCGGGATCACAGTGTCCGGCTGGACCACCATGCGGTCGAACCGGAGCTCCATCCAGCCCTTTCCCACGAAATGCCCCGGGTCCTTATAAGCTTCAAAGCGACCTACCAGGTAACTCCCGTAAGGGACAGTGGCACGTCCGTAGCGCTCCGCGTGGCTCAGTTGACAGAGGACCGGATCGCCCAGCTCCGCGGTTTTGGAGGAGAGCCTTGGCTCGGCAATCGTACATTGCACCAGCGAGCCGGCCGGAATAAGCTGTTCGGCGGCGCGCGCCGGAAGGGTGAGGGCGGGCAGCAGGAGGAGAACGGACAGTTTCGCTTTCACGGGAAGCCTCCGGGCGGAGTGTTTGCTTTTTCCGGTCGTTCGATCGAGCCTCTTTCTCCGGGATAAACATCATGGCCGCTCCCGCCGGTTCCCGTCAACAAGGAAGTAAACATTGAGGATGAATCTACGAACAAAGCTTCACGTTCAACGGCCGTCCGCTTCGCAGTCGTGCTCGATCGGGAACGACTCCGCTGCGCTGGGCGTGTCCCACAGCGCCGCCAAAGCAAATGCGCCTACAGTACGCAGCCGCCTGGAGGTTTAGAACGGTTCCGCTGGCCTGCGCTTCAGCGTGGATGATTATGTCTCTCCCGCGAAGCAGCTGACAGGAAAGACCCCGGCGTGACGCGAGGAAATCAGCCGCGCTACTCTGAACGCTATGGCATGCCTTTTTTGCAGAATCGCCACGGGCGAACTCCCGGTCGACGCCCTTCACGAGGACGATCAGGTGGTCGCCTTTCGCGATATTCACCCTCAGGCTCCCGTGCACTTTCTGGTCATCCCGCGCCGGCACGTCCAGTCGCTCGCGCACACGGCCCGCGAGCACGCGCCGCTGCTCGGGCACATGCTCACGATTGCGGCCGAGCTGGCCGCGGCGCAGGGGCTTAAAAAGGGTTTTCGCACGGTGATCAACGCGGGCGAGCACGGCGGCCAAACCGTCGACCACCTGCACATCCACATCCTGGGCGGACGCCCGATGGGCTGGCCCCCAGGCTAACGGCCTATCTCACAGGAGCCCCTTGCTGCACCGGCACGATGGAGGGCATCTGAATGGCGGCTGCGGCACTCCAGGGCTGCGCAAAATCCATTGACAGCAAAGCGAGCCGCCGCAATACCGGCAGCGCGCCCTCGCAAGCTGTGCGCGCGCCGAGGTGCTCCAGTGCCACTCGACTCTTCCGTAGCATCGGAACCGATTGCCCCGGCTGCCGTCCCACCCGCGCCCCTTCACTGGAATCCCTTTCTGCGCGCCGCTTTTCGCTTCTGCTTTTGCTATTTAACGCTTTGGATCCTGCTCAATGGGAACGCGACCATCTGGGATGCGATTCCCTGGATCGGCAGCCAGCTTGGCCAGTGGGCGGCGCTGATCCCGGTTTCCCTCGCGAACTGGCTCGCGCCTCACGTGTTTCACCTGAGCGGTATCGCTGCGCACTCCCACCCAACCGGCTCCGGCGACACGGCGATCCACTGGATCGTCACTGGTATCTTCGCCGTCGCCGCCCTGTTCGCCACCCTGGTCTGGACCGTGCTGGACCGCCGCCGCCGCGAATACCAGACCCTCCTCGCGTGGCTCCGCTTCGCGCTCCGGCTTTCGATCGGCGCTTCCCTGCTCGGCTACGGTTTCTACAAGCTGTTTCCGCTGCAAATGCCGGCACTTTCGCTGGCCCGTTTAAACGAACCTGTTGGTCAGCTGTCCCCGATGGCGCTGCTGTGGACCTTTCTCGGAGCCTCGCCCGCGTACGAGATGGTGTGCGGCTTCGCGGAGATCGCTGCCGCAGTGCTGCTCCTTGTCCGCCGTACCGCGCTCCTAGGCGCGCTGGTAACAGCATTCGTGGCTGCCAACATCGTGCTTTATAACTTCCTTTTTGACGTCCCGGTGAAGCTCTTCTCCCTGCACCTGCTGCTGGGAGCGCTGCTTGTCGCGCTTCCCGACGCCCGCGCCCTTTACTCGTTCTTTTTCCTCCACATACCCGCCGCTCCGGGGGGTGTGTGGGTGCCACCTGCGGAGCGCCGCGGCTTTCGCCGGGCAACGCTTATTCTCGAGGCAGGATTTCTCGCGCTGGTACTGGTTCAGAGCGCTTTTTCGGCTGCCCTGGGCTACCGTGCGCAATCTGCGAGCGGCCGGCTGCACTCGCCTCTTCAGGGAGCTTGGGAGGTTAAGGATTCTCAAATAAGTCTAACTTCGAGCGCGATTACGCAGGTCTATGTCGAGCGCGGCGTCGGTCCGGCAACGTTTTCGGTCGTAGCGCGTTCGCAAAACGGCGAGCCGGCATGGGGCAGCCTCGATACAGAAAAGCATCTGCTGCACCTGAGCGCGCGCTCGGGATATCTCAATGTTGCTTATCAGGAGAACGGACCCAACCGCATCGAGATTGTCGCTCCGGCCCAGGGCAAAGAACAGCACTCTGTGCTCGTGCGCATGCCTCAACCGGACAGGTGGCCGCTGCTTACGCGCGGTTTTCACCTCGTGAGCGAATACCCGTACCAGCGCTAGGCGTTTGGCCTCGGATCCCACAGCCTTCCCCAAAGGATGTAGATACACCTTATGGTCCAGAAAGAGTACAGGGGTGCGCCCGTATAGGAGGGGCATTGTGTCGAGTGTCACGGCAAGCCCCAGAGCCTTCTGAGACCCGACCTTGACCCACGCAAAGGAGCCCGGCATTGCCGGGCTCCTTTGTTCTAAGCTTGAGACGGGGTTAAACGCCCAGCATCTCCTCTTCCTCCTCGGCCAAGCCGTGGCGGCGCAGGAGGTTGGGGACATTCTGCGAGAAGGCCGCTTTCGGCATCACCGAATCGCATCCGGCTTCGATTGCCTTCAATTTCAGGTCGCCCTGAATCTGCTGGAGAAAGCCGATGATCGACGTTCCGCGCTTAAGTTTGGCCTTGAGCTTTGGAATAACGGTAAGCGGTTTGGCGGCGCCGTTGTTCAGGTCGAACACGATAAGCGATGGCCGCTCGGCTTCGGGGGCTTCCGTAATGGCGGCAAGGGTTTCCTTTTCGGCCTTGGCGAACTGCACCTTGACGCCCAGTTTGCGAGCCGCTTCCTGCATTTTGGCGACAACAAATAGATCTTCTATAAAGCAAACGATCCGGGTAGGCGCGTCGTCCCGCACTGGGGAAGCCGCGGGCTCAACATCCCGGTACTCACCCCGTCCCCCGATGTTGCCGTTTGCATTGCGGTAGTCCATGGTTGAAGGCGAACCGTCCGCGACGTTGCCATTCACGGCGCGATAGGAGTGGTCCATGGGACCGACAAAGCCGGTGCGGCGACCGAACTTGCCCTTGCGGTGGCCTCCACCATTGCCAAAATTGTCGGAAAAATGCTCACCGCTGCCGAACCCGCCGCGCGCGCCTTCCCGATTCCCGTCTGGGCCATCGGCGTTGCGCGCCTTCCATGCCCCGTGCGGTCTTGCCTCGCGAGGCCGATTCTGGGCGCTTCCACTGCCGGGCTGCTGGCTGGCATCGCCGCCACCGCGTTTTCGATGCTTTTTGCGCTTGCCGCCCGCGCTGAAAGCTGGGCCATTCTGAGGAAATTGCTGACCATTTTGCTGCGGAATTTGACTGTTTTGCTGCGGGGGGGCAGCTGCAATCGGAACTGCTCCCGGAAGGGGTGAGCCAGTGTCGCCGCCCGCGTCCTGCGAAGGAGGGGCTATGGCGGGGGTAGCTGACCCCTTGTTTTTCCTTCGGCGACGGCGCCGGCGTCCACTGTTGCTGCTGCCGCCCGGTGCGGGCTCCCGGCCACCGTTCTCGCTGGCCTCCACTGGCGCGGCAAAGCTGCCTGCGCTATGCCCGTCATCACCGTAGTGAGTCGTGGGCTCGTTTTGCTCTGTGCTCATGCGTGCACGTCCCTCGTGCGTCCTGCCAACCTGAAAAAAGAAGCAGGAAATTGATCAACTGCCCGAAAACGCACTGCTTTCACAGATGTTTTCGGGGCGGTGCGGCCTTGCGGGCCAAGCACCTACACCTGCTAAGAACCCTGGACTGCCGACATGTACTCCAAGCACACTGGCATGTTTCGTCATAAAGCGATTCCGGCTGAAGGTAATTGATAAACCGTCGGCATCGCCGTTCGGGGTAAAACACTCCGGGCCTGATCGTCCATGCGAAACCCGTTTCGCTGCGAGCGCTTTGCGTCAGCAGCGAAACTTCAGACTTAACGAAACATTACTCCATCGCGGCC